>CALCOP010000207.1 GCA_937897365.1 uncultured euryarchaeote | reverse complement strand
GCGATGTCGAACAGTGTTGCATCGGCTGTAAAAGGCCCAACAAAAACTCCCCCGAGCCAAAACGGTAGTGAACCAATAAAAACTGCGATTGGCCAAACAAGTGCAACTGCTGCGAAGGCCTCACGATCCCGTAATCGTTCGGTCGTATCCGTACGAGTTCCCAAACTTAGCATGAGAAGGCCGATGGTCGGAGAAATGGTTGCAGGCAAAGCAAATGCATACAATGCCAACTCAAGGTCATCAAGCCACCATGTAATAAAACCACATAGAATGAGTGGTAAAGTTAACGCAATAAGCGTCCACCCGAGGATGAGATTGAGTACATCGAAACGCATACTTACACCTTGAACCGTTTTTCAAGTTCAACAACACGTTCTGGACTGCAGAAAATAATCAAACGGTCTCCTTCCAGCAAGGTTTTGTCCGGAGATGGTCGAAGCGATTCCCAAGTCCCGTTCGTACTCAAACGTTGAATAAAGGCAATACGCATCCAATCAGGGAATGCGGCTTCAACAACTCTCTTTCCAGCAAATTTGGCTTCGCTGGAAACAAGCATACTGACGCCTATGATGTTCGGGATATTCGATAAAATTGCGTAGCCTCCCGCTGTTTTTGTATGTATTTGAGCGAGCATATTGTCGACAGCTACACGTTTTCGATCGACAGCGAATGTGATTCCCATTCGTTGCGTAACCTTAACGAGGTCTGCGTCGTAAAGCAAGAGTCCAGTTCTTGACACGCCCATGTCACTGGCGAGAAGTGCAGCAGCAATACTCGCCAAATCATCTTCCAGTGCAGCAATAGCAATATGATGTTCAGATATACCGATTTCAGTAAGTATATCCCGGTCGAGGTGGTCTCCATGAATGACCTCCAAGTTTGGATTTGAGCCAATTTCTGTCCCTGCAAGTGTGTTCGCTAATTGCAAGTCACGTTCAATGACGGTCACTGAAGCGCCAGTTTTCAGCCAATCATCTGCAATACGCTGTCCAATGTGGTTCGCTCCAATAACAGCAACACGTGGTTGAGTGGGGAAGTCGGTTGCTTCATGACCAAAAATATTCAGAATGCGATTGAAACTCGAAAGCCCAGTTGTTGCTACTGCAATCCTGTCATTCGGCATCAACATGAAATCTCCATCGGGGACTAAACTTTTCTCACCGTCGCGTTTTAGCCCGACGATTAATGGCATGCCGCCCTCGATATTCTTACTTGCGTCACGAAGGCTTTGGAATACGATTTGAGATGCATTACTGGTTACATCCATTTCTACAATAAACGCATCATGGCCGAATGGAATGACTTCTTCAATTGCAGATGAACGCATACCTGAATGGAGACGACGAATTGCACCCTCAAGTGGGTTGACAACATAATCGACTTTCGCCCACTGTGCCAATTTACCTTCGTCTTGTTCTTCAACATAATTCATATTTCGAACACGACAAATCGTCAAGAGTGGTTTCGGTTTTGAACCATTCAATTCATCGTGAGCATGTTGCGCTAAAGCACAAGCGAGGAGATTACGTTCATCAGAATTTGTAGCAGCGACAAACACTTCAGCCTCACCGATTCCTGCCTCATACAATTTATGGCGAGTCGTAAGATCTCCATGAATCACGAGTGCATCCAAATTCTGAGCGTTTTTAACGGCACGAGAATCTGAATCGACAAGAACAACATCCATGTCTTCTGCACGCAATGCACGTGCCATATCGGTTCCAACTCGACCAGCACCACCAATAATTATTCGCATGAAATCACCCTAACTTTTCGGCTAAAG
>CALCOP010000206.1 GCA_937897365.1 uncultured euryarchaeote | reverse complement strand
GGGAGTATTCCGACATTGCATATGTCAACGCAACGATGGCCCCCTCTGCGAGCGAATCACGTACCACGGACCTTAACCCGAATGGTAGTCTTTTAGCAAGTGGCTATGAAGGATTAATCGCATTCCATGATGCGGAGACACTCAATTTGGTTCGTTACTTTGAAGTTGAAAGTGATGTGTTAGATGTTGAATTCTCACCTGATGGCTCGAAACTCGCATTCACGCGCTCGGGCACCTCAGCAGATACAGATACAGTCCAAATCATTAATGTTCATTCAATGGCTCTCGAAGATAAAGAACAAGGCTCCAGCACTCAACCACTTATGGTGAAGTGGTCGGTTAATGGAGACCTTATTGCAGTTCCAAACAATAACAAGGGGGTTGACATTCTTCGATATTCAGATATGCAGGTTGAAAGGGAATTGAATGGTGAGCATAATTTCCGCGTAACATGTATTTCATATTCTACTTCGGGCAATTACATGTTAACTGGGGATGATTCTGGACGTCTCGTTATGTGGGATTCTGATGGTAACCCGACTGGTAAAGTATGGGCATTGGATTCGAAAATAGAGGAATGTAGTTTTGATTCAAGCGATGAACGCTTTGCCGTTCTGACGAATGACGGTGATTTGAGTACATGGTCATTTTCAGGTGGTAAAATAGCGAACTCAACTCTGGAAAAAGGGTCAGCGTTACAGTGGTCGTCAGACAACAGCCTCATCCATGTATTAGAAGCCGGAAGTGCACCACGTATTCTTTCAGTTGATTCAACAACGCTTACGAAATCTGGTTCAATTTACCTTGCACATCAGGCAATGGACTTTTCTTTAAAAGAAAATGAATTTGGAACGCGTGAGGTCGTTTATGTTGCTACGAATACTGGACACGTAGCTGTTTACGGGGCAATGGAGATACCCGAAGGCTATGGTGAAAGTGGTTCCGATCTCGATGGCGATAATGTTCCGGATGTGTATGACGAGGACGATGATGGCGACTCTATCATTGACGAACTTGACAAGAATTGCCAAGCGGTTAACCAAGTGTGCAGCAAGGCCCCCGACGTATCGAAAATTCGAAGTATAGACATACTTGTCAACTCAACCACATTCACGGTTCGTGATACATTCACCCTCGACTCAGAAACCTCGTCTATAATGAGAAATCTCTCGCGTAAGTCACTGATTGCTGATGCGCAATTAAGCCAATCAGAAGAAGAACTATTTGCACAATCAATTTGCAGAAATATGAACAAAAATCACTTCATCAGTTCATGGAAAAATGTCATTCAACTTTCATCTGGCCAAATACTCGACGGGCATGTAGAATGTGAAGTCGAACGCGGAATGACATTGGTTGCGCAAATCGACTACAGCACGAACGTTGCTGTAACTTATGTTGTCGTGTTTAATCTAAGTGAGGAATTATCCCATCCATTTGAGTTTACACTTCAATCACAACCCACTGCAACGGATTCCTCACTTGCTCAACACGCAGAAATGCACCCCATTGATGTAACAGCTCAAACTACTGAGTCTGACATAGTCTACTGGTCTCCGTGGTGGATTGTTCAAGGTGAACTCCCACTCACTCTTGAAGAGCAGCTTGAGGAAGAGCCCACTTTGTTGGGTAAAATAATTGAGAGTTTTATCGATTATCCACTCCTTTTCTTGCCGGTATCTGCATTCATCGTCGTTGTATTACTTGGAGTCATACGAAGAAAAAATGCTATTCAACTCGATTTTGATGAGGAGGATACTGAAGATGACGATGAAGAATTTGAAGAATACAGTGAATATCCAGAGGAATTCAGTGATGAAGACGAAATTGATGAAGTCTCTTACAATGACGAAGAATTTCCTGAAACGGTTGAATCGACTCGTCGGAAAGTTCGGCGTAAACCGAAACAACAAGAAGAGGTTGAATCCCCCGTCATTTCCCGGCGTAAATCTCGAAATATCCCATCAGAAAGCGGCCCTATTACGAAGGTGAAGCGCAGGCGACTTGACAGTGAAATTTCATCCCAGTCCCCAGTGATTCAACCACGGAAAACCAGTAAAAGAAAAGTTATTCCCGAGGAAAAAACCAAGAAAGTCAAAACCCGGCGAGTCGTAACATACTCTGACAAGGATGAGTGAAGTTCTTCATCTGCTTTCACCATGCATTACCATGCAAATTCAGCACCATTCGGTAAGTTACATGCTTCTATGAGGAATTGATTAAGCCCATCAAGGTGTTCTTGGTCAATTCTATTGAACACTTCACCAAAATAACGGTCAAGCCGCTCATAATTAAGTTCAGAACGAGACTGCGCCCAATGAATGACTTTCTCACGACGTTCTGTACTTTCTTCAAAAACCCGCAAATTCTCAGTAAGCAAGCCTTGAGCGATGCGAAGTGAATCAAGAGGCGTGTCTCTGCGCGCAGCAAAGACACCAAACACCATAGGTTTTTGAGTGAAATTCAGCCAATCCGTTCCGAGATCAAGCTGCACAGAATCCGGTTTTTCTTTCGCCCCTTCAAGAGCGCGGTCACCAATAAGCAATGCACCATCACACTTCTCAAGCATGCTCTCAAGATCAGGACCCATAAGTTCGAGATGTGGTGTGAGCCCACGTTGATTGAGTAAATACTTGAGTAATTGTACGGATGTGGCTGAATCAGTAGGGAGGGCAATGGACTGCATATCCTCAAGCGGTATGTTTCCAAATACCAAAACGCTACCAACTTCGCCACGGCTACTAATACCAATTTCTGGCAAGAGAACAAGCTCGTCTGAATGCCGAGCATAGTCAGCTGCAGGTATTGGTGCAAGGATGCAGTCTTTACGCAGTAAATGCCCTGTTAACCATGCAGGTGGTGCGGGTAAAACATCCCAACTGTCATCAATCCCGTAAAAAAGCGGGTCGCAGTTCAGGAAGGCAACTCTACCAATTGTTTTCATCCAACGAGGAGTTTCCATCAAATCAACTCAACTGTTTGCCATTTTTAATTTCCTTCGACGCTTCGGTTCTGGAGGAACGAAGATTTCAAAACGCTCGTATGTCGTGTTTCTTTGAACAGGTATACAACCAGCATCCTTAATGAGGCGTGACAATCGAATACGATCGTGATCCAAGGGAGTCGTTGAACCTGCAAGGTGCATAATCGATTCTTTCTGAACAGTTCCATCAATGTCATCTGCACCGAATTGCAATGCAAGTTCTGCCAACTCATCGCCTATATTCATGCGATATGCTTTGATGTGCGGAATTGAATCAAGCATCAATCGAGAAATTGCAATTGTTCGAAGAATTTCACTTCCTGTTGCGAGTTGTGCTTCAGGTAAGCGTGAATCATCTGGCAAAAACGGATAGGGTACAAAACACTGGAATCCGTTGGTGTCGTCGTTCAACTCCCTGAGTTGAATCATGTGCATAAGACGTTGCTCAATGGTTTCAATCGTACCAAAAAGCATTGTGCAATTGGTTGGAATACCAAGTTCATGTGCACACCGATGGATTTCAAGATACTCAGAGGAACTTTCCTTCCCATTGCAAATAACAGCTCTCACATCATCATCGAGAATCTCGGCGCCACCGCCAGGAAGTGAGCCCAAACCTGCAGATTTTAGCCTTGACAAGGTTTCGGTATACGTCAGGCCAGAGAGTTTTGACAGATGCTTAATCTCGACAGCAGTTAGTGCTTTTATTGCTATATGTGGGAACCTCAACTTTGATTCCCTAAACAATGACTCGTAATGCTCAACACTCCAGTCGGGGTGGAGACCACCTACTGAATGAACCTCATCAACAAAATCGGCATATTGAGATAAATCCTCAAGGTATCCTTCAAGATCAAGCGCATATGCATCTTTGGAACGCTTAGAACGACGGAATGCGCAGAATTTGCATGCTAAGACACACACATTGGTTTGGTTCACGTGAACATTCGAATTGAAGAATGCATACGAACCAAAACGGGACACGCGCACACAATTGGAAAGGCGACCTACTTCAGTAAGATTCGGATGAGAATAGAGTAGCAACCCGTCTTCAAGCGTGAGACGTTCACCGTTCGCTACTTTTCTGGCCAGATGACGGATTGGGGCACTCCATGAGGATAGGTCGCCAACTTCTGCGGAGAGATTCTCCCTCCAATTGACATCACTA
>CALCOP010000205.1 GCA_937897365.1 uncultured euryarchaeote | reverse complement strand
AGGAATGGGACCTAAACCCACCGCCGTTGACCAAGCTGGGCGACCCCCGCGCAGACTGATGGCGTCGCCTCTTGGATTTGAAACAAACGCTTCAAGCCGATGCTTCAAAGCCGACTGATTTTACAACTTCAACAAGTTTTGATCTACTTACTTCTTTGGTTGTAAGTATGTTTCCGTTGTTGTCTTCATAGGAAATGAGTGCTTTGAGAACGCCAGGGGTCGCTTCTAATGCCCGGGTAACGCGACCAGAACAGCATCCGCAGGTCATTCCAGTAATGGCAAGATAGTGTACTTTTTCGCTCATGGATATTCCACTGAGCGGTCTTTTTTCAACTTATTCGGGACTTGGTTGCCACCATCGCAGAAGTAGCGAGTTTCCTACAACACTAACTGAAGATAGGGACATTGCTGCCGCTGCGAAAGCAGGAGGGAGCAAGAATCCACTGAACGGTAACATGACGCCCATCGCAAGGGGGATACCGATGGCGTTGTAAACGAACGCCCATCCAAGATTTGTGCGAATCCGTCGCATGGTACTCTTTCCGAGATTTAAAGAAGCGACTGCATCAATCAAATCATTACGTAACAGAACGAAGTCTGCTGCATCTAAAGCGATATCAGAGCCAGCACCCATAGCTAAACCTACGTCAGCCATCGATAAAGCAGCCGCATCATTGATTCCATCTCCAACCATTGCTACAGTCAGTCCTTGTGTTTGCATCTCCGCAATTTGATGTGCTTTCTCGTCGGGTTTGACGCCTGCGATAACCGTTTCAATTCCTACTTCATCGGCCACAGTTTGTGCGGATTCTTCTCGGTCACCAGTTAACATAATGACATCGTAACCCATCTGTTTGGCACGCTTGACAGCCTGTTTAGACGATTCTCGGATTCGGTCTTTTGCCTCAATCCATCCGAGTAATCTCAACCCCATGCTCACCAGAATTAGGGTTACACCTTTCTTGGCAGCAATTACCATATTTTGTCGAATTTCGTCATCGATTTCTACTCCGACTTCTTCCATTAAATCGACATTTCCAATCGCAACAACCGCTCCGTTAAGATTGCCGATCATTCCAAGTCCCGGCATGGTTTGTATATCCTTAACATCCGGCTTATCGGTAGTGACATTCGACCATGAAGTTCGAATTGCATGTGCAAGAGGGTGTCCCGATTCTTCCTCCAAGGCAGCAGCAATCGACAAGATTTCTTTGACTTCACAATCGAGCAGTTCAATATGGCTCACACGTGGTTTTCCTGAAGTCAGTGTCCCTGTTTTATCAACAACCAAAGTATCGGTTGAATGTGCATGCTCGAGTGCTTCAATTCCTTTGATCAGTATCCCGTAGCGTGCACCCACTCCTGTTCCAACAATCAATGCCGTAGGGGTGGCTAAGCCGAGCGCACAAGGGCAGGCAATAACCAATGTTGAGACCAAGACCATCATCGCTAATTCAGCATTTGTTTCCATTGGATTGTAAGAGCCTGAGTTTGGGTAAAGGAACCAGAAACATGTTGCGACAAGAGCGAGGATTACAACAACGGGAACAAATACCGCTGAGATTCTGTCAACCAAACGTTGAATGGGTGCTTTACCCATTTGTGCTTCCTCGACCAATTCTACGATGTTGGACAGTAAGGTGTCATCCGCAGTGCGAGTTGTGCGAATGAAGACACTACCATCGAGGACGATGGTTCCCGCCACAACTTCCTCACCTTCTCCTTTGCGTACCGGATATGGTTCACCAGTCATTGTTGATTCATCGATACTCGCTTTACATTGATACAGCAACCCGTCAAGTGGGATTGTTTCTCCAGCGAGAACTTTGATCAGCGAATCAATTGCAATTGCTTCTACATCACGGGTTTCGGTATGTAGGTGCTCTTCATCAGTGACAAGGCGTGCTTGTTTAGGTTGAAGTTGCATCAATGAATGAATTGCGTCAGTTGCTTTGAGTTTAGCCGCCGCTTCCATCCAATTACCGAGTAAGATAAAGGCGATGATGAATACAACGCCATCAAAGAAAACGTGGGACGAGTTTGAAAATATTGCAGGTAAGAAGGTGAACAGAGGCGAGAGTGTCAACAGTGCAGACCAGATGAAGGCGACAGTTGTTCCCAGATGTACGAGGACATCCATGTTTGCTGTTCGGTTGCGTAAAGAAGCCCAAGCTCGAGAATGAAAAGTCCATCCCGACCAAAAATATACTGGGGCAGTTGCTATCATTGCAAGGAGGAGGCGAGTATTTACCCCCGATACTTCACCCATATCGTCAGCAAACATGGACAAATACAGCGTCGGTAATGCAAGTAGTAATGCAAAGGCAACCTTGTTCCTTTGTTGCCGCAACTGTTGCTTTGCTTGTCCAATAAGGACAGGTTTTTTCTTGGTGATTTTAACACCGTATCCAGCCTTTTTGATCGCTTTGATAACATCGTTTTGTGACTTGAGAACCTCAACATTCGGCTTTAATTGGATACGAGCTTTTGCTAATGCCAGGTTAACAGAAACATTGGCAACGGCATCAATTCTCGAAGACACTTTTTCGACCGACGCTGCACATGCTCCGCATGACATTCCGCTGATGTCGACAGAGAATTCGAGATTATCCTTCATTCTTTCACCGCTTAATTGCACGAGGAATCATCGCATGGCATGAGCTTCCAGTCGCCTTGGTCCATCGTAATACACCCGCAACCACATGTGCACATCCAACCAATCTGGTCCCAACCTCTACCGCCTTCTGCTCGCGTATAGAGGCGTTTCATCTTGCACTGGCATTCACACATGTGAGCCTTCACTCGCGCCATGGTTTTGGCTTTTATGTAGTCAATATAAACACTTGGTTTTGACTACAATAAACTCGCTATCTAATTTGGTGCAAGGTCGAGTGTCCCAGACCAAATGTCGAGGCCGCGCAAACGGCATGGAAAAATCTGACCGAGTTGGACTACAGGATGCTGGTCGCCTCTCTGATCAGGCTCGGCTGGAATCACTGCAAGTCCGTATTCATCGATACTCATCTGAGTTTTACCACCTATTTGTCGTAGATGCATACGCCCGTGAATAGCGCCATCATCTGCGAGGTCCAAGAAAACCCAGGGTGTTCGCAGTCCTGTAATTCTCGCATTCCATGCAGTGTGTTCGAGAGGAGTGGATTCTGTTGAACTTTCTCCACCTATTTTGCCACCTCGTAACAAGTGGAGGTGATATGCATTGGCAACGAGTTCCCATTCTATTCGTTTTGCCGTATGTCCTTGTTCACTGCAATGCTTTGAAATTTTAGCAGTTTCTTCAACTGAATGTACCCACTCTTCATCGCGTAAAAATGATTTCAATTGTCGGTGAGCCATCAAGTCGGGATACCGCCGTATTGGACTGGTGAAATGGACATATGCATCGAGGTTGAGTCCGAAATGGCCTCGATTTTCTTCACTGTAATTTGCCCGTTGCATCAAGTGAAATAATCCTTGATCTACGACCCGACGAATCGGGCCTTTGAGTTCAGATGCTTGTTGCTGAGCGCGCTCAAGAGCATCAAGGATATTTTGACGAGCCTTTGGGTCAAGGACGTTAGAGAGATATTCAGGCGTGTCATTGTGTGCATTATTTTCTGAATCCTGAATGCCTGACAGATCGATAGAACCTCCTGCCCAACCCGCTAACAAGTCGGTGAGTTCGCTCTCTTCTGACTGACCGTGGACTCGTAAACTCGGCATTGGCAATTCGATATCGACGCCAAGAGCTTGGAGTTTTGCATTCAATTCTTCAACTTCAATTGCGTCTGGAGGCGTGTGGCATCGCCAGGGAAGTGGAGCGCCTTCTTGACCGAGTAAATGACCAACAGATGCATTGGTCGCAACCATGAATGACTCAATCATACGTGTTGCAGCATTTGGCCATTTCACCTCAACCTCTATGGTCTCATCACCATGCAATCGAGGCCGTAATTCAGCGTTTTGGATGTTAAGACGGACTTCTTTCGCTTGCCAAGATTCCGCTAAGGAGAACATCTCAGCAAAGCGTGGGTTGTCAAGAGCATCTTCATAGGATAAATTTTCAGCAACTCGGATGACTGCTTCGTATGCTCTGCATGTTTTAATTTCATTATGCTGATCAATTTCCATCGCTACAACCATTGCTAATCGGTCTACATCGGCCCGCAGTGAACATAAATCATCTGCCAGTCGAGGTGGGAGCATTGGTAAAACGGCATGAGGAAGGTATACTGAAGTTGCACGCGCACGCGCAGCACCATCCAATCGTGAATCTGGTTGAACATAATGCGCAACATCCGCTATAGCGACCCACAAAGTCCGAACACCATGTTCTTCGACCAGACATACTGCATCATCAAAATCCTTCGCATCATGAGGGTCGATGGTGACAAAAGGAAGGTTGCGTAAATCTTTCCTTCGATTTGCAAGTTCCTTGTCTCCATCTATTTCAGGTAAGCGGTTTGCAGCCTCGACCAGAGATTCGTCGTAGGCTCTGGGAAACGGATTCCATCCACCCTTTCTTTTGTTCTCTAAACGTAAATCAAGTAGATTTCTGGCATTGAGCCGTCCTGTTTGGATAAGGAGCAGTGCCATGCTTGGCTCAGCATCTCGGAAACGTAATCCAGAGCGTCGATTTGCGATGAATCTCGCTTCTCGAACCAAGTCAAATTTTCCCCAAGAACGAACCGTTTCATCCGGTAAAAGAGAAAAGGAAGGGGGATAATCTTCCCCGCTTAGATGAGCCATCCAAACCTCTTCCAATAGTTCGTATCGCTCGATATCATCTTGGGTCATTGACGGAATGAGATGAGCATTTTCTGGTATTAAGGCCGGACTTCCATGCAGACTTGTCCGTCCCTTTGGAGCATGAACAGCACTGAACGCATTCCAATCCAAAACCGAGGATTTGATCTGTTCGGTTTCGCTCGGAGTTCGAATTCGAACACATCTGTTTTCCGTTTCGACAAAATGTTCGTTCTTATTTCGAGCATCTGCTAATGTTTGTTCTATACCACTTCGAAAAGCTCGTTCAGAGCGAGCATCTTTGGTAAACTCAACATCGAGTTTTTCGCGTAAGATGAGATAATTTGCTATCGATTCAGCACTCCATTCAAGTCCCCATTTTTCTGGTTCATGGCTGAAGTGACTTGCAAGCCTTTTCCATAATCGCTCCCCATCGGAAATTTGCGGACCCTTCGTATGTCTTTTCGAGCCACGATTGTTGTGCTTTCCTCGACGACTCATACACCCACCTACAATCCAGAGTCCTTCAATGTCTCAAGGGCTTGTATTTGTTCGGGTGTCAATTCATCATAATCCGGCAACACAAATTCAAGTTCTAAATCGCCGCCATCATAACCTGCACCTGCAATTCTTTGACGGTCACCAACCAACGATTCAGGAGCAACACTCAACATGATTTTCTTGTTTGAGGGGAGCGTAACTTTCACTTTTCCACCAAGCATTAGCGTGCTAAATGGGGTTGGAACTTCTTGAACGAGTATACTTCCATCCCAGAAGCGCCCTTCTCCAAATTGAATTCGAATCGTGAGCATAACATCGCCAGCATCCCCTTCTGGATGGTCATGGCCTTGGCCTTTCATTCGGGTTGTTGTGCCGTGTTTAACGCCTGCTTTCACCGAGGTCCGAAGTGTAGTTGAGGTTGCTTCCATTTTTCCGGTCTTATTTTTTTTGAGGCGTTTGAACGTAAACGAAAACACGCCACCTTTCTCGGCTTCCTCAGTCGTTAAATCAAGACTGACGCCAATGTCAGAGCCCTTGGGCCGGCGTTGTCTCTGACGAGGTTGTTGGCCCATGCCCCCAAACGGATTACCACCGCGTGGGCGACCGCCACCAAACATTTGACCCAAAATATCCTCCATACCTCCTCCTCCGAAGGAGTGTCCACCACCTCCACCGAACATCGAGGACATACGCTGTTGCTGTTCGTACTCATTTCGGTCCTTCGCAGTGGCTATTTTTTCATAGGCCGCTTGGACCTCTTTGAATTTCGCTTCGGCAGATGCGTTGTCCGGATTTCTATCGGGGTGAAATTGCCGAGCTTTTTTACGAAAGGCCCGCTTAATCTCAACATCGCTCGCATTACGGCCAACGCCAAGAACTGAATAGGGGTCTTGCTGCGCCATTGAACGCTCTTCCCCGCCACTCCCACATCAACCCTCGCAACCCAGAATCTTGGAATTGAGGTGTAGATTATGTCACATCTCGCGACGGAGTGGTTATATTGGGAGGGTAGGTGGCGTTGAAGGCCCGAGGTTGTACCATGTCTGGTGAAGCTGCAGAAAAACGCTCATTTGAAGATAAAGTTCAGGACCGTCAAGACTGGATTGAGTCCCAATTTCGTCGTATTTCTCGTGGTTCTTGGGCGCGCATCATACGAATGGCCCGAAAGCCGACCGCTCAAGAATTTAAGCAAACCTCAATAATTTGTGGAATTGGATTATTTGTTCTCGGAGCAATTGGTTTTGTCATGCTTGTAATGATGGACAACTTCCTGCCTTGGCTTTTCGATGTTTTGAACATCGGAAACTGAATACATATTGGAGATGAGTAAAATGAGTGAAGCATTTGTAGCATATGTTCGATTTGAAGAGAAACTCCTTTTGTTGCGCCGCAGCAAATCCGATGGCGACTTTCCCGCATTGTGGGACGGTGTTTGGGGAATTGGTGATACGCAAGAAGAAGTTCTCGCCCGAGTTTCAGAATCCACAGGGATTCCCGTAGATTCGCTTCATTACCAAAGCGCTGGCCCTGAGCGTGGTGTTGACATGGGCCGTTCCCTTGTTGACGTTGTACCAATTTTGGTCGTCTCGAGTACCGAAGAGGTAACTCCTACCGGCCGTTACGTCGAATCCGAATGGATCGATCCTGGAACGCTCCAAAATTACAATTGTATCTTTTCAAATCTCGATATGGAGAACAATGACAAATTGTTCCGTGAAATGTATGGTTCTGTCGGTTCTTTCCTTTACATCGTTAAGACCGCAATTGGTTCAGAACAACGTGTCGCTGATGAAATGTATAACCGACTTCATGGAAGCGGTTCACTCACTGCACTTCTCCCTGACATCATGTCTATTCTCCACCCTACTGGCATGCGTGGTTATCTCTTTATCGAATCAAGCGCTCTTCATCACGTCGAGAAATTGATTGGACGCTCTGGTGGTCGTGACCCAGCAGCCCGCCGTGGTCTTAATCAAACACCGCTCAAGAATGCGAAGACCGTTCTTCCTGGCGAAGCACCGCTTGGTGATATCCTCCCATACCTTGAACCAAAGGCTGTTACCTCTGGAATCGAAGTGGGTTGTATTGTCGAAATCGTTACTGGTGCATTCAAGGGCGAGAAGGCTCGTGTCCTCAGCGTTGCAGAATCCAAAGAAGAAGTGAGCATGGAATTGTATGAACAGCCAATTCCTATGACCCTCAACATGCGTGGCGACCACGTCCGAGTCGTGGAGCGTGTCGAGTGATTTTATCGGGTACAGCCGCTCAATCCCTTCGCACAGCGCGATTATATAGGGGTGTTTTGTCGGCTGAATGCCCACATAGTGAGCAATGGAGTTGGAACAATGCCGAAACCTTGGACATCTAAACTTATCATCAAAGCCCTTGGTGTGCAGAAGTGCAACGGTAGTGTTGATGCAGCTGTCGAAGATTTGCCACTCGAAAAAGCAATGGAAGTTGCTCAAGAGAAGCACGGCCTTGGTCATTTGACTGGCGCCGACTTGAAGGCACAAACCAAAGAAGTCATTGGAACATGCGTTTCGATGCGTGTCAAGATCGACGGACACTGGGCCAATGATGCCCTCGCAATCATAAACAAAGGAGAATGGGACGAGCGGTTTAATTGAAATCACGAGCCGTGGTAGAGGCGTCTTTGAACGTCTCGCTGACCACTGAGGTGAACAAAAATGGAAAACAAAATAAATCAAGCAATTAAGGATGCACTTGAAAGTGCGCCTAAGAGAAAATTTGTCGAATCTGTTGATATCGCATTTACCATTCGAGATGTGGATTTGAAGAATCCAAACAATCGTATTAAGGAAGAAATTCGTCTTCCATCTGGCCGTGGCCGAGAACTCAAAATTGCAATGTTTGCTGCTGGAGAAGCTGCAACCAAAGCAAAGGCAGCCGGTATCCACGTCATTACTCCTCAAGAAATAGAAGACCTTGGTGGAAACAAAGGAAAGGCAAAGAAAATTGCAAACGCATATGATTTCTTCCTTTCTGAAGTCCCCCACATGGGGCTGATTGGACGATACCTCGGTGTCGTGCTTGGTCCACGTGGAAAAATGCCTCGACCAGTTCCTCCCACCCTTGACCCTGCAATTATTGCTGGTGGACTACAATCTACCGTTGTTATCAAGTCAGGTGATAAAATGACCTTCCAAATTTCATTTGGAACCGTCGCTCAAACCGAAGATGAACTCTACGCAAATGCAATGGAGGTATACAACCGTGTTATCTCCAAACTTGAGCGTGGTGTTGGAAATATCCGTTCCCTCTACATCAAGACAACGATGGGGCCATCATGTGCAGTCGAGGTGATTAATTGATTCCTAAGGTTATGTCTTGGAAAAAAGACACTGTTCAAGATCTGGTTGATCTTCTCAAGAGCGGAGATACGATTGCCGTTATCGATATCCATGGTGTTCCCGCAGGGGCAATGCTCGGTATGCGTGCAACTCTTCGTAACGACATGAACATTCAAGTCGCAAAGAAGCGCTTGATGGCTATCGCATGGGAGCGAGTCGGATTGAAAGATGAAAATCTTAACGAATTATTCCAAGGCTCAGTTCAACCTGCTTTGGTTTCCTCTTCAAAACTCAATTCATTCGAATTATTCACTGAACTCAAAAAGACAGAAGCAGGACGTGCCGCTAAAGAAGGCGATGTTGCTCCTTACCAAATTGTTGTCGAAAAGATGGATACAGGTATGCCACCAGGCCCAATAGTCGGTGAGTTGAACTCAGTTGGAATTCCTGCAAAGATTATGGGTGGTTCTGTTCAAATTCAAAAGCGAACAGTCGTTCTTGAAGAAGGCGACGTTTTCGAAGGTGACATGGGTATGATGCTTTCGAAGATTGGAATCAATCCGATTGTTACAGGTCTGCGATTGTGCGGTACTCTCGAAGGAGGTACTGTTTTCCAACCAAGCACTCTCGATATCGACTACGAGCAATTTGAGTCCGATCTTATCAGTTATGCAGCAGGTGCATTCAACCTTGCTTGCAACATTACTTGGTTTACCGACCAAACGATGCCTACAATTCTTGCAAAGGCCAGCCGCGAGGCAATGGCCGTTGCATTGGAAGCTGCAATTGCGACTGCAGACACCATGCCACATCTCGTTGGACGAGCACACAGCGGCGCTTTGGCCGTTGCTGGACAGCTTGACAGCGACGCACTCGATGAAGAACTTGCCAACATGTTGGGCGCAGCAGCATCAGCTGCAGCATCCGCTGCAAGTTCATCAGACAGCACTTCTGAGGCACCAACCGAAGCCGAAGAAGAGGAAGAAGAGGAAGAAGAGGAAAGCTTCGGCGGACTCGGAGATCTATTCGGTTGAACCAAATAATGAGGTGAAAAAATATGGAATACGTATACGCTGCTATGCTACTGCACGCTGCTGAAAAAGACATTGACGAAAAATCCGTGAGCGCCATTCTAAAGGCTGCTGGCGTGAAAGCTGACGACGCTCGAGTGAAAGCACTGGTTGCTTCCCTCGCAGGTGTTGACATCGCTGATGCAATGACCCAGGCTGTTGCCGCTCCTGCTGCCGCTGCTCCCGCAGCTGCTGCTGGTGGTTCTTCAGACGACCCTGCCCCTGTTGAAGAGGAAGAGGAAGAAGAAGAAGCAGGCGGTTTCGACGGTCTTGGATCCCTTTTCGGTTGAAACAGGTATCGAGCGCCGCCGAGCGCACTTTTGAACGCGACATGCTCGCGAGAAGTGAAGCACGGTAGTCATACTCGGTCCTCCTTACGGAAAACCTCACCTGAAAGGGTGGGACTGTTCGGATACCGTGCATACAAGCGAATCAAACCACGAGTTTGATTGAAACAAGTCCCTTTCGGCCGATAGGCTGTAAATTCTCATCGGTGCATAGGAGTGTTGATGTCAACAAGGCGTTTGGCAACATCATGGTGCGACGCGCTACACAGGATTTCGAAGTCAGTGTATCTCCAGTTCAATCCATCAAAGCCTTTCGTATTCTTGCTGAAGAAGCAGGATGGGCGATGGAACGCCATGAAGGTTCGAGAATGGTCGATCGCTTCGCAATCATCATGCCCATGACTCAGAAAACTCGTACGCTTGGCATACGTATTCTCGATGGTCCTCTTCGGGGCTTAGAAGTAACAAGTTGGGCAGAAACCCGAGGCTCATCCGGGGCACTCAACATGATTTCATGGCTTTTACCAGGCGGTCTTGAGCACCCGTTGACTCATTCGTTACTCCAGCATTGGGTTTCTCGACTACCCCGTTGCCCTTGGCGTTGGAGTTTTGGTGAACGTTCCAAGATTGGTTACCTCCTCCCTGTATGGAAGAGGTCTCGAAAAAAATTTGCTCAACTTGGTTTTTCAGTCGGAAAAAACGATTGGCCCAATATTCCAGAAAAGTCTTGGATCAACTCGGAATCTGAAGAATGAAGAATCACAGCTATTTTCAAATGATTTTTCTCTACAACAGACCGAAAGTGATAGAGGTTGGTTCATGTTCGGTTTAGTTGAGGGCGACACTGATGATAACCTTGGACGATTTAAAATCCAACCGAGATACACAGATTACCGTAGTCTGTATCGTGTTTTTCCTCATTGCTTTCCCAAGCTACTTTGCCATGAAGGGTGGCGAATCTTCCGGTAGTGGAGTTATGGGCGGTGTTGGGGATTACGATGTCAGTGGTAACTTTTCTTATGTTCAACTCGCTGATGGCATTGAATACATTGCAGATGGTGAGACTTTGACAATCGATAATCTTCACACCGATGCTGTTGACGATGCTGATGACATGAACATCGTTGGCGTTCGAGTCGTTATGTCTTATGGTGAAGACGAAGAAGCCCAAGGATCGTGTGCTGGTCCGTTAGGTGGGCAACCAGCCGCCGACACTATCTCTGGAACTGCCATGCATGCAGGTTTCAACGGAACTGCTGACGGCCAAAATAACAACGGTGGCGGCAATCATGAAGTTGTTGTTGAATGGTTTAATTCATCTATGGTTGGCGCCACAGTTTCGGGTCTTTCCGAATCTGAAATAGTTTCACAAATCGATTCAATGGGTGCTGGCTTAGGCGCTTATTCAGCAGAAATTAGTGTTGCCGCTGAAGCCGGAAACACCCCCCCTCCCGGGCTCTGCAGTCGTAGTGACAACGGCGAAGAAGTCACATACGCTGTTGAACTCATTATTCTCGAGTACACCATTACCCCCGCAGATGATGAAAGCGATATGTAATTGATGTGAAAGCCTAAGACTTGAGCCCTCTTAGTATATACATGGCTGAGTCGAGTCATTCTGAAATGAATTTCGGCCAGTATGACTGTTCTTTAGAAGAACTCAGCTCTCGTAACGCCTCTATCATCAAATTGTTTGTACTTGGAATTGCATCGACTGTCCTGATGTTTGGAATTTTTCAAGTACAATGGTTCTTTGAAGAAGGCATTCACGCGCTTCAAAACGTCGAAATGCAAGTCGACCCGGTCTGCGTCAGCGCAGGTGGCACTGACGAAACCTGTATGCGCTCCGGGGGGGGCGGTCCAGTTTGGTGGTTGTTGCTTGGAACCTTCCTCGCTTCATTGGGTATTGCTCCACTTGCAGCCATGGCATTAAAGATTACATATCGCACCAAAGGCGTAACCCAAGAATGGCAAAATACGACCAATGGATTGCTTCTTTTCGGTTTACCATCTACGGTCATTTGGGCACTGCTCTGGCTCGTTTGTCTTCCAGTCGCATGGACATTATTGCCTTGGGGTGACTGGAGTGTTAATTGGTGGAAAATATTCCCCTATGGGTTCGGTTTAATTTGGGTGGGAGGTTTACCTCTGTTGCTTGTGTTCCGAAAATTGGTAAAAATGGTCTTCTCTCCAGAATATACGCATGATAAGAAAAGCGCTGAATCAGAGAGTGAAGCCGAACCTGTCGAAAAGGAAGTCGAAGCCGAGGGTGAAGAAGAATCCAGCTCAACATCATCAGAACCCACTGATTCATTTGCCGCTCATCGCGAGGAGCGAAGCGCCAACGTGGCGGATGCAGAGTCAAACAAGCGTCCAGCGATTACCGCCCTTGTCATTGGCATAATCTTGTTCATTATCGGTTTATCACTTTTTATTGGAAGTGGACAGGAGAATCTCGGAATGCTCATTCCGGGCGCAATAGCGTTTCCTGTTGGATTTGTTTTGGCAGGGGGCGCAATGTTTGTCCTCATCTCTTCGTGGGCTACATCGTATGCCAAAACCGGTAAGCCCGCTCCTTGGTGGACCAAAATCGCACCCGTGTTTGGCATACTCCTCTTGATTCCCGGTGTAGTGCTTCTCATAGTTGGCGGAGTAGCAGCTGAAAATTTTGAACACTATGGCGTGTCAACTGCAACTTTAGAAATCGAGGATATTGATATGTTAGGTGACCAGGGTTTCATCATTTACGTCAAGGGTACACCGGGTGACAAAAATGGCAACGGCATCCATGATTATTGTGAAAATATCATTGTGAATGCAACACATTCCGGAGATTGGATGAGCAGTCCATGGAATGCCGACTCAACACCGAGTGCAGCGGATG
>CALCOP010000204.1 GCA_937897365.1 uncultured euryarchaeote | reverse complement strand
ATTGGTGCAGGCATGGTAGGCGGTGCCATTGAAACTTGTTTTGCTGATGCACACGAATTATTTGTTCACGATCCCGCACGCGGCACCCAATTATCCGATGTAATCGACCATGTTGATTTCGCGTATATCGCAGTACCAACCCCCCCGCATCCGGAGACGGGTGCTTGTGATACGCGCATTGTTGAAGGTGTGCTTGATGAACTACCGGATGGCTTCACTGCTGTGATTAAAAGTTCTGTAGTTCCAGGGACAACTCAATCTTATCATGAAAAATATCCTCATCTCAAGATTGCTTATTCTCCTGAATTTCTTGTTGAACGTCGAAGACTTGAAGACTTTGCCAATCAGGATATTTTGGTTTGCGGTACTCACCATGCAGATGTCGCAGAACGCGTATTTACTCAACACAGAGAGGCAGGAGTACTCCGTAGAGAAAACCTCTTTCATGTCACACCCACTCAAGCTGAATTAGTCAAGTATACCAAGAATACATTCTATGCACTGAAGGTAATTTTTGCAAATCAGATGTATGATATTTGCCAAGGTATGGGTGAAGATTGGTATACGATTCGCGAGATGATAACAGCTGAACAAGCTCAACCAATTGGCCCGTCTCATCTGGATCCAATCTTTGGGCTCAACCGTGGATTTGGGGGGAAGTGTCTTCCAAAGGATTCGCTGGCTCTCGGCGTTCTGGCTGCATCACTGGGTTGCAAATATGAGTTCATGGACGCAATTCAGTCTGACAATTCCAAACTTCGAGGAATACTCACTGGAAAGCCAAGCGATGTCGTCACGAACGATGATTGAGGAGATTCGAAATGAAACGTCCAAACGTAGCAGAGGTTCTTCCAAGAGGAACACTTCAAAGGTTTGGAATTGCAGGAGGATTCAATACATTTCTTTTTTGGGTTGTTTGGGAACTGCTTCGTTCAACGTTCCTGCTCGAATTGTTGAATGAAACCGCGATGTGGTCTATTTCTTGGGCCTTTTCAAGCATCTGTGCACATTTCGTACATCGTGCTTTTACCTTCGATGGACGGAAAAATGTCAAAAATACAATTCTTGGCGCACTGTCAGTCTATGCTTTTGGAATGGCAGGTTCAACCCTTTCATATGATGCAATGATTTCGATGTTTGACGTTCCTATCCGACTTTTGTTCCTTGTCAACATGCTTATTTGGGGCGTGTTTACTTGGGCGACTATGCGTTGGTTCGTTTTTGGTTATACTTCTGAAGAAGAGTGAATCAAATTGCGTGGGCTTCCAACAGAGAAAGTGGAATTATTTCCAGTGCTTTTTGGTGGGTTGCTTCCATATCGATAGGGCACGCGGTTCCGTTGTTGACTGCATCGAGCCATGTGCGAGCGCAAACACACCACGAATCTCCGGGTTTGAGGCCTGGAAAACCATGTGCGGTCATAGGTGTAATCAAATCGTTTCCTTTTGAAAGAGCGAAGTTGAGAAAATCTTCGGTAACTACGCAGCACACGGTATGGGACCCTCTGTCGTTTGAGTCAGTGTTGCATTTTCCGTCCCTGTACCAACCCGTCATAGGGTCACATGAGCATGTATCAAGCGGCCCTCCAAGCACGTTTAGACTCGCATCCATACAACCTTCAAATCCCCTTCTCGCTTCAAGTCTTGCCTTCATTCACATGAAAATCAAAACATTTGGTCGTTTCTTTTTCCTGTGAAAAAGTCAATTCTTCTGCGTTGAACTGGCGTTGGGTTCTAAGTCTATGTCGGTCACGGCCGTGTAATGCTACCGGATACCGTACACAAACTCCCACGAGAAGAACGCTTTGCTTATGCACGTTTACTTGCATTTATGGCAAGAGTTGACAATGAATTAACCGTTGATGAGATGGCTATGTTTGAACAGCGTCTTGGAACCGCTTTACTTTCTCCTTCCCAGAGAAAATCAATCCGTAATGCCTTGAAGACTCCTCCTCCCTTGGAAGAGTGTCTTGAGGGAATGGGTGAAGAAACTGGCCGGCTTGCATTGCGGGATGCAACAATGATGGCCGCCGCAGACGGAACTGTGGATGATGATGAGCGAGCAGTTTTGCATGACATCGTCGAGCATTTCGGACTTGCCAGTGGTTCAGTTGAACGTTTACTCAAGTGGGCTTCCAAAGGTTATCTTTGGATGCAGGAAGGGTACGATATTCTCAATGAGATATCGGAGTGAACCTCGTGTACCTCGATCTTTCCGTTGATTTCGCTCAAGAAGAAGTCAAGGGTTATGCAGAAATCATGATTATTGTTGCTTCTGTAGATGGGATGCTCGTCAAGGAAGAACTGGCCATAATTGAGGCGCTTATGGGGCGATGCATGATGCACCCGGAAATGAGGGTTGACGTTCGAAATCTCCTTGAGAATCCGCCGGCATTGGACCTTGTTTTATCAAAATTAAATCCTGTAGTTTTGAAGATTGCATTAAGAGATTCAATTCTTGTTGCAGCGGTTGATGGAGAATACGATGATTCTGAAATTAAAGTCATCAAATCCATCGCGAAGGCTGCGGGTGTTCGCAAGAAAGAACTCTCAGCACTTTTTGAATGGGTAAAAACGGGGTGGGAGTGGCATAATGAGAGTTTTCAACTCCTCAAACTCGTCTGAAATTTGCTTATTTTCGCAGGTTTCAAAAATTTAGAATCAAGGGTCACATTCAAACCGGAAAAGCCAGCCCGCTGGTTTGGTGGGGGCCATGCAGAGCGGAGTAAGCGGATGGTATGCAAGACTAGACAGATGTCTTGAAAACCGTACAGAACAAATCCATATTTGGCTTGCTGCATGGGAGCAATCTCTCCTTGTGTATCAGCCTATTGCGGCGCTCCTTCCTGAAGACTGGCCTACTCTGCCGGCAAACCTGTTGACCGATCCCGGACACGTGCTCGACCATCTTCTCGCACGCCACGATGCTGAGGGCGATGGACGCTCTCCGCGGGGTGCACATCCAACTCCGCCAAGATTAGCAGATGCAGTCATTGCCTCGGAATTATTGGAAAGTTTAACGCGTCCTAAAACACCCCCTAAGAGTTCTTCAATGCACCTCAACAATCTCCCACCTGGTTTCCGACAACAACTCGAGAAACTCAATCTTCCTCAGCATGTCCAAGAGCCTGAAGTCGATGATGAATTAGAATTCGACCGTGTTAAAATAGGACAGCGCACTCTTAGCGGTATTCCCCTACCCGTTGCCGATACCTCTTGCGGTGGCGGGATTTTCCATGCTCGATTGATTCGCCGGCATGCCGAAAATCATGCTGATAGCACAGCGGAACGGAAAATAGCTGACACGAAATTGTTACTCTCATCTTTCCAACTGCTCGATAATGATGAATTGGTTGTTGCCTCGACTCGTCAACGACTTTTACTCGAATGTATTCGATTTGATCTTGTTAGTCTCAAATCCGATAAACCTGGCTGCCTTCCTCGAAAGGAAGCGGAGAAGTTACTCAAAGACGCTGTCCAGCAAGGTGATACACTCCAAGGTACGTGGCCGTGGTCGAATGCTCCGAAGTTGATTGTAACAAACCCTCCATGGCTGAGAATTAAAGATAGATTCCGGGGAATGGAAGAGGGAAGTAAACTTCGCAGAGAACTCGGTGAGCAATTACGCGGTTTGTCTGACAACGGCAATCCAAGATTCTCGACTATGCGAGGGAATGTCAACCTGTATCGATTGTTCATCGAGCGTGGACTTCAGATTTTGCACCAAGGAGGGCGCCTCCGTTTGATCGCCCCAGACAGCATTCTTCGAGAACAATCCTCACATCCACTCCGCCAACTTTTGGTTGAAGGACATGGTTGGAGTGATATTTGGGCTATCGAAGAAGCAAACCATCTCTTCCCGGGAATGACGCAAGGTGTTGCAGTACTTGGCATCACAGCGAAGCAAGAAACTGAAAAATTGGTTATCCACGGTCCAATAAGCCGTGCTGACCTCCGTCGTGATATGAAAGGGCTTTCTAATCGAGTTCCTTCCTTTGAAATGGAACCACAGAGGTGGGTTATGTGGGCCAAAGACACATGGGCGATTCCTCGGCTACCCCGAGACCGAATTGAACGCAAGCAAACGCTACAAGTTCTTGACCGGCTTGCTCTTCTTCCTCGAATGGGTGAACTCCAACACCCTCTTGCCACAAACGGCAATACCGTTCGTGTACGCGTAGGAGAAATTGATCAAACAGCGCATTCCAGCTCGATTGAAACATGGGTGAAGGGGCGTGGTTCACGTCCATTTATTCGTGGAGTTCACTTTTCTGAAGATGAAAATGGGCAGGTATTTGTCCGCCATCCAGCGTTCCGAACTGACATACCTTCCCGTGCGAATGAACGCCAACTCGCCATGTGGTGCGGTAATTCAGAATCTAAATACGGTCCCCGACTTGCATGTCAGGCTATTGTCAACGCCCATCAAGAACGTCGCTTACGATGGGCGGTCATTCCAACCGGCTGCGTTCTTGGAAACAGTGTAAATCACATCGAATTGCACGAAGATATTCAAGAACGACTCGTTCGCAGTCACGGTTCCCTTGAAAAAGCACTTCACTGGATGTGCGAACTCTTGAATGCAAAAGATTTGGACGAATGGGCACGAGCGTGGTCAGCGAATAATAACGTTAACAACTACGAGTTGGAAATGCTACCTGTTGAAGTTTCGTCTGATATTCCGGAATTACTTCTTTCAGTTCAGTAATCAAGTAATCCATGGCACACATATGTCTGTATTGCAATCTCTCGATACACGATTATAGTTCAACATCCTTTATTACTGATAAGCCACTGCAATGACCGTAGCGATTTTCATCGTGGTGGGTAATATGGGAATTCATCCAAAGATCGGTATCACTGGTTTACCTCGTAGTGGTAAATCTGCGGTCATGGAAAAAGTTCTCGATATGCTTCGCGACGAGCGAACGCGAGAAATTCAAATGCGCGGCAGTTTAACCGAAGCTCCAATTATCGGCGGCATGAGAACAGAACCAATTCTTGATGGTAGTGAACGGTTAGGTTACAGTGTCTTCAACATCGTAACAGGTGAAAACGCAATTATGGCTCACAAAAATATTGATTCAAGACTTCGTGTTCTGGGTTATGGCATTGATACAGAGGCACTTGAGAAGATTGCGATTCCAGCGATAGAATATGCACGCGATGAATGCGAGGTTTTAGTCATCGATGAAATCGGAAAGTTCGCTGTTGAAAGCGAGGCATTCGTCGCTTGTGTTCGTGGCGCTCTTGAAGTAGACAAACCAACATTGCTGACTCTTCACAAGAAAAGTCGCCACCCTCTTTTACAGGACATACGTCGACGTGATGACGGAAGAATTCTCGAAGTCACGCCGGTGAATCGAGCATTGTTACCGTATAAAATTCATAAACTGATGAGAGAAACATACTGATGGTTTCCCTTGCCGTAGGTTCATTGCCTTGTTCCTTCACGGATGTCTATGAGCAAGCCATCTGATTCGGCATCGACGCTCTTGCTCGGTACAGGCATGGGATGTTTCCTCATCACTGGATTCGGACTTATTCAAGGGCGACTGGAACTTGAAACCGTATCGTCCGGTTGGCTTTTCCCAATAACTGGTGTTGTTTTGCTCCTTCTTTCGAGAACTCTTCGTTCAGGTAATGGCCCACTTTCCAAAGCATTCCCTGATGAAAATGATGAAATGCTCACCGAACGCGTTCGTATGGAAATAGAAACCACGGTCAAGGATGCGAGTGTTGGCTCTGCTTGGGCCGAACTGGAGGCTGCAGTTCTTGAATCGGAATTAAGTGAGGAATAACCTTCTCCTCATTCTTCAGCCAATTTTGATGAAGAGATTTTCCCTGTCTGCTTAATATGGAGCATGAGTCCGATACTTGTCATTGCTCCGGGAACCCATCCGAACCAGAGTGCTGCAAGAAATGGTTCATTCGATGCAAAAGGTACTGTTGCGCACATGATGGTCATGATGACAACTGGAGAGAATACAAATGAGAATGAAGGTGAAAGCACATCTTTCTCAACAAACCAAGGAGTGAGCGTAGACCATGGAAGAACGAGCCAGATTGCGGGAATGAGGAAGATGGCGAAAGGCGTGAAAAAACTGATTATTATTGGTGAAAAAACCAATGTCATTTTCATCCACCAGATTTCAGGTCGAGGTGCGGCGTCAAAACCAAGCGTGGGTAGGAATTGAACCAACATCATCGCTGAAACGGTTACTGCAGCCATCCACACACCGTACACATATGGGCCGAGTTCGGGGCCGAAAATGCCAATTTCTGCAAGATGAATCGGTGTTAATACGAGAATCAATACGGCCATTCCACCCGTTAAGACAAGCATTCCCAAACTACGCCCCTCGCCATGATTTAACTCAGATTCTATTCGAACTGCCGGCTGGATGCTTACTGCGAGGCTCACCGCAATGTGCAGGAACAAAACGAGCGGCAAAAGGAGTCCGGAGTCTGGAATTTGTTGTACCCAATTGTTCTCATGTTCGAGGTGTCTTGAGAGCCAGAAAATTGTGATGAGTGCGAACAAGGCAACTTTTAATCGCGCTCTTTGCGCAATTTTTTGGAAATTATCACCTGCTAAAAACAAGGTTGATACAGCGAATAATTCACCTCCAAACATCACCAAGAATCCCAACAATGCAAGAGGAATCTTCGCACTCAATGGCGGAAGACTACCGAAGGGTTCGAGAGGATATGAACTGGGATTGTAATAGACCTCTTCGGGGAAAAGTAAGGTTGAGGCCGACAGAAGCATAATTCCTGAGAAGAGCATCAATCGGTTTCTAAATTTGTAACGTATTTCGAGTTGTGATTTTGAAAGGCTTGGTAATCGATCTGAAAAGAGAACAAAGAGAACAATTCCTAAACAGATGATTTCAACACCACCATCCCCCACAAGAATCAGTTTCAAATCATGAGTTCTAAATTCTCCAGGGCCTAAATACTGAGCAACTTCAATGTGAGAAAGGTCTCTTTGAACTACAGCAATACTTCTGTTGAGCAGCATAACCATCAATTGAATTGCCGGTAACCAGCGTAAGGCAGCAAGCCCTTTCGGAGTGAAATCTGAATTTTTTCTCTGAAGAAAACCTTCAATCGCCTCATAGAATATCCAAGCCAGAAGGCTAAACACAAACAGTGGTAAAAACCACGGTAAAGTGTCTCCTAGCATGATTGTGCGAGAGGGCCAAAGCCCTTGAGCATGGCGGAAGCAACATAGAGATGGGCGAAGACCCACGGGTATGTCCGGCGATAAGTGGCAAGAGCAGGACTTGCTACTCGTCGCTCAAGACACGCCTTTGGCCAACCTTGCTCAGAATCTTGGATACGACTTGAAATCATGGATTGGTTCAGCGACCACTTCATTACCTGAAACGCTTCGTGTCACCCGTTCTCGCTTCGATCGAGAATGGACTGAAACCCTTCTTCGAGAACTTGGCGGAAAGCCACTTCCTTGGGGTAAAGAAGCGTGCGCATGGCAAATGCCCTTCGCTCGAGGTAAAGCACCTGACCCGCGAAGTAAGTATGTTCTCAGTTTGCTCCATGACTCGGGCAGAATTACGCGACAAGAAGCCGCGAGTATGCTACCAGTTATCGTACTTGATCCGCAACCGGGGCAGCTCATTTTGGATTTGTGTGCAGCACCCGGTTCAAAGGCAACCCAAATTGCGGAAGCAATCGCTCCAAGCGGCGTTGTTGTTGCCAATGAGCCAATTTCTGGGCGAGTGAACATGCTTGTATCCAATCGCGGGCGTCTTTCGACTGCGAATATGCTCATCAATCAACAAGATGGCCGCCACATTGGTAGAATTCCTCCGCCAGGATACGACGGGGTCGTTGCAGATGTTCCGTGCACTGGCTCTGCAACTTCTCGTAAAAATAGAAATGTGTGGTGGAAATGGTCACCAAAGGAAAGTCGCACCCTGTTTCGCCTGCAAGTTGAAATAACGCAGAGAGGAGCAAGTCTCCTTCGACCAGGTGGCTCATTAGTCTACTCGACATGCAGTTTGGACCCCTGTGAAAACGAAGCCGTTGTTGCCCAATTGTTGAGGAAATTACCGTATCTCGAACTTATTGAAATCGATGAATCCCGATTGCATGGACTAAAACTCCGCCAAGGATTGACGGATTGGGATGCTTTGGATGAAAATGCACAAGCAATACCTCGTGGCGATGAGATTGCTCGTACAACTTTCCTTCAACCCGCTCATTTGAGTCCTGCTGCCCGCCTTCATTGGCGGGCCTCTTTGGAGGAGGATATTGACGAAACAGAGGAGCTTCGAATTGAAAAAGAATTATCAAAATGCCGACGTCTCATTCATCACGACAATAATACAGGCGGATTTTTCGTCGCTTTATTTCGTCATCGCACAGAAGCCACTCCCGAAGGAATTGCCAGGTCGTTTATTCGTAAACGTAAATCTTCTGATAACTCGGAATGGACTCCTTTGGTTCTTGATCACCCTCGAACAACTCGCCATACAATTTATGCTGCGAACACCGGCGATATCGACGAGGCTAAAACAAGGTATGGAGTGGCTGCCGAGGACATATCTTGGTGGACGAGGGGCAAGAGGTTGAACATTGCTCCGAAAATGGTCGAAGAGAGGATTTTTAATCAAAAATGCCCGAATAAACGAGGTAATCTCTGGCCAGAAGGGACGTTCCATCCGCTGAAGTTGATACATGTTGGACTGCCTGCTTTTACCAAAAAAAGGGATGCTTGGCGTTCACGGCAAGAGGCTGTGCCGACGCTCCAATCCCTCATCACTGAATCTAAGCAGACAATATCTCCTGTGACTTTAGGTAGAATGCTGCGAGGGTGGGCTCCACTTGTTGAGGAATATAACGCTGAATTTGAACCGCTTCAGTTCGATGGTCCACTTTTGCTTTCCTGCCAATTGCCAAGTGGAGAGCATCTCATCTCTGCATGGGCCGGAGCCCGCCTCACATTGATGCTTGATGAGAAAGCAAGAGACATTTTACGACTCAAATTAGGGATGCCTTTCCAAGCGGATGACGAAGAGGAGTGATCATATGCGGGCTCAAATCTTGGTAACCCTCCTTTTCATCAGCCTTTTTTTCATTCCTTTAGCCGCTCCGGAGGGCGATGAAAGTTTGAATCTCGTAGCTTCTAAACCCCTTCCTCAACAAAGCGACGCTGACATTGTACTTCACGAGCATTTTTTGGCTAAAGACGGCTCACATGCAGGAGAATATTCATCGGAAATGGTACACCTTTCGTGGTGGAAGTGGAGTGATGAGACGAATTCAGACTGGCCGGATGACGATGCGCTCTCTCGTTTGGGCGAGCTCGGTCTTGAAGAGGGTACAAATGCGTTGTACAACGAACAGGTGGGTGATAATCTCTCGCTGGAAGAAGGTCTTCTTCTTGGCAGAGAGTATTCTCGGATTGGGCCAGTATTGTCTCTCGATGGTTCAGTCGAAATCGTCAGTAATGAAAACGAACAATGGTTCCTACGATTCCCAGTAGTCATGACACCTTTTGAGAATCTTAGCGATAACACGGTCTTGTACTTCTTTGTAACCGAAGACAGTGCTACAGATCACCACGGTCGCCAAGCATCTCATCTTGTAAGGGACATGAAACCCGAGATTGGATTTTCAAATCAACAAGGAAATTCAACTGAAACGATTTGGGAAATACCTCCTGAGCATCTTCTTGCGGCAGGTATAGATTTACAATCCGACCCCTATGGTTGGCACATTACTTTGGCTTTCTTTGGAGAGGTTGAGGGAGATGATACGAATCGTTTGCTTGCAATGTATCACACATCTTTACCGACACGTTGGGAAAACAGCAACATCAGTCATTTTGCTCTACCAATTTTCCTTCTCCTTTTTGCAAGCATCCTTGCATCAGGTGCAGTGAGTAGTGCACTTCGACGCGAAAAAGGCATGCCTAAACTCAATGCGGGCTGGGTCCCAGGCGACCTTGTTATCGCTCGTTTTACCTTCCAGTCAGGCGATAAAAGAGTCACACTGAAATCATGCGAGACCGAACCTCCTTGGCAGATTAAAGGTGGATTTAAGAGTAAACGGATCCCTCCACATTCAGAATACATCTTCTCTCTTCGATTCAAAGAAATGCACGAGACAGACTGCCAAATTTCACTGGGTCTTGAGGTTGAAGAACTTGGAAGTTGGACTCAATATCTCAGGCTTTCAACACAACATCTTCCTTCAAACTTGGAAGGGCAAAGTGTTGAAACCTATGAGGACGAGCAGTGAGTGGTGAACATGATGGAGCTTGATGATACCGACCGAAAACTGATTGCTGCGTTGCTTGAAGATGCTCGAATCAGTCAACGCGCTCTATCCCGCAAGCTTGGAATTGCACAAGGAACAGTCCTCAATCGAATTCGTCGAATGGAAGAAGCAGGTATTATCAAGGGATACAGCGTCATCTTAGATCCAGCTCAAATGGGGTGGAGTATGACGATTATGGCTGGATTGCGAATCGTCAAAGGGAGAATGATTGATGTTCAGAAAAAGATTGCAGCAGATCCGCGTGTGTTTGCGGTTTACGATGTAACAGGGGAATGGGATTCGATGGTTTTAGCCAGAGTAAAAAACCGGGAAGATCTCGACAACCTTACGAAAACAGTTTTCACACTTGAAGGAGTATCACGTTCGTTTACACATGTCGTTCTCAATACTGTCAAAGAAGAGAGCATGCCTAAACCCCCTTCAACAGATTAGATTTCATTTTCTAATGGGTCTTCTTGTTCAAGAAATGGCGACAAATCCACTGACAGACTCTTGAGTGATTCAACAACGCGAGTTTCTGGTTTGAGTGCTTTGAGCAGTTGGTTGCGAAGTTCTTGGCATACTTTCACATCAAGGCTTTCAAGGCGCTGCGTAAGCGTTTTTTGTAATCGTCCACCTGTTCTATCCCAATCCATAAGTAGACAAATACTGGGTCCTCCATCCGTAGCACGGGTCCCATATTGCTCGTAGAGGTGTGTGATGAAACGGTCGAGCCCCCATCCACGATTGAGGACTTCTAAAGGCCCGATAAATCCGAGTGTTTCAAGTGCAATCTTGTCTCTCTTTCCTTCGATAACAATGGGCCAATTTCGTTCACGGTTTTTTCTGCGTGCATCACCCAAAGCCATGCCGGCAATAGCAAACCGTTCAGCAGCATTTCCACTCCCGAGCGGCGAGCGATGTTTTTGGTCACGCATTTACTCCTCCTCCAAAAAGGGTTGAAGTAACGTATGGAGCTTGAGAGGGGGGAGGCCCTCAATCCTTACTTTCTTACTCCTCGAAGTCTTTCCTGCAACGATCTTCAATTGGTATTTGGGAATGTTAAGGGTCGTTGATAGAACATACAAAAGCGCGTTATTTGCTTTACCTTTTTGCGCATCAGCGCGAACGGCTACAGAAAGTTTCCCCCGCCAATCATTGACTCCAATGACACCCTGTCTTTTTGCTCCAGGTTGAACTTCAATCTCAAGCATTACCGCCCCGTCCAATGTGGGTTGTATGCAGGAGTGAATGGGCATGATGTGATTCAACCTGTTGATGCTTATCAATCTGCATGTATTTCTTCGGTGGGTTTCGGTCACCTCAGCGCCTACTTGCCCTTACTTATAAGGAGGAAAACAAGAAGATATATGCTGTAATATCATAGCAGATTGTCAACATGATTCACCTCATATTCTGCAAGGGTTTAAGGGCGGATATATGGGCCCGTGATTTGAGGATAGTGGATGCCTGCTGAAGACACCGTTTTCAATGTCATTTATGACAAGTACATGTTTTGGGGAATTCTCGTCGGTGTATTCACATTTGGCTGGATGTTTATCGCTATGCTGCGATACCGCGACGGTGTTGAACCTGTCGAAAATATGGAGAAATATCATATTGAAGTAGGCTCTTTTCCTGTCGATAGCCACAACACAAAACTGGAAATCGCGTTCTATGTTTTGCCAACACTCATTGTAGTCTGGTTGACCATGATTGCCCTTGCATCGAATACTGCAGTTTGGACAATTCCATCAGATGAAGATACATTCAATGTCGACGTGGTTGGCAAACAGTGGTTTTGGGAGTTCCATTACCAAGATGATTTAACTTGGGAGGATGATCCCAGAGCGACGCATGTCGAAGTCAATTGGACTGGCGGCGTGCTGATGGTTGACACACACTGTCCAACGGGCTGTGAACGCATGGAGGCGACGAATGTGACCGTTGAAGTTGACGGCGTAGAAACGGATTATGCGGTGGATTTAGCAGCGGAGATGCTCGAGGTATCTGGTATCTATTTCGATAAAGACCTTCACAGCCTCATTACAGTGTATGATGCTGATGACCATTTACTCCACACTTGGGAACATTTACCAAACGGCACAATCCTTTCCACTGCGGGTGGACAACATCTGATTGTTCCGTGTGATGAGAGTGTAACACTGGATCTCCATTCACGCCCTCATGACACTTCAAACCCTGCCTACGTCGGCGTCCAACATTCATTTTGGTTGCCAGAATGGGGCGTAAAGGAAGACTTAGTTCCTGGTTTGGAAGGTGGAACTGTCATGACATTTATGCCTGATGATGACGGCACATTCCCAATCCGTTGTGCAGAATATTGTGGCCTTGACCACGCGAAGATGATTGGTGAAATCGATATCGTCGCTCGAGATGGCGAGACATGTGATGCAGATACTGGTGTAGCGAAAACGGTGAATCACGCTAGCGGGGACTATTCTGGAGATGACCATTGATGCAAAAACGATTTTCTCTCCTTGCTTTGATCCTTTTGATGCTGGTAGCAGCCCCTCAATTT
>CALCOP010000203.1 GCA_937897365.1 uncultured euryarchaeote | reverse complement strand
TGGAACACTACGGTATGGGAGAAAGAAAAATAATTGTTGTGGATTTACTCGGGGACGGAATTCAATCTCGAGCAATGACTGCTCTGGAACAAGCAGGGGTTTTCGATTCAACTGAGGAAGATAAAACACATGCGGAACCGGTAGAAAAAGAACAACGGGAAAAAGCGAAACTACGGCTTCAAAGACGCCATGTGAGTGATAAGATGAACGTATTATTGAATATGAATTCAAAAGATGTTGAACTTCTTTTGAAAGACTCGACATTTGTCGTAAACCGGCTTGGCAGAGTGAAAAATGCAATTCTGGCGAATGGAACACATGTGGTAAGCCCTCGTCTTACCGATGGCGGATTGTCAGTCACCGATGGCGGAGCAAAGCACATTCATGCACTTCGCAAGATGACAATGCCTGTTGGCTTTGAACAAGTTACGGAGCAAGACGCTCTTATGCAAGGTCCCGCATGGGTCGTTGTCAACAACGATGCAGAACCATTCGTGCGACAAGGGAGGAACGTTTTCCACGGTTTCATCCTGGGTTGCGACGGGTGGGTCAAACCAGGTGAAAATTGCTTAATTGTGAACCAAAAGGGTGAACTTATCGGTCATGGACTCGCACAGTGTACTGCCCAAGAAATGAAAAATTTCCGTAAAGGCGTAGCTGTAAAAACCCGTGGTGGAATAAAGTAACATACCCTATTTGTTACACAATATCGTGGTATACTTCAAAGAGCGTCTTACATCTCTCAACTTTGAGGGGGAGTGCAGTGCAGGACGACCTTATCATCAAAACCATCGATTTGACCAAATCATATGGTCCGCATGTGGCACTGAGTAAACTCAACCTTTCTGTTCCAAAAGGGGCTACTGGTTTACTGGGGCCAAACGGTGCCGGGAAATCGACCTTTCTCAAGACAATACTTGGTTTGATTCAAACGACTGAAGGCGAGGGGACTGTTCTCGGGCTCGATATTCGCACTCAAGGGGATGAAATTCGCTCACGCATAGGCTACATGCCGGAATACGACTCATTGAATCCAGACATGGAAGCGATTCACCAAGTTCGATATTCTGGTGAGTTGCTCGGTATGAATCCGACAATCGCTCTTGCTCGCGCCCACGAGACCTTACAATACGTCGGTTTAGGCGAGCAAAGGTATCGAAACATTGGAAGTTATTCGACCGGAATGAAGCAGGCAACGAAACTGGCCTGCGCACTTATCCATGACCCGGAACTCATTATCGCAGATGAACCGTCAAACGGACTTGACATTTCGGCACGCGATTACATGATTGAGACATTGACAAATACCGTTCAAACAGGTAATCGTTCAGTGCTGATGGCATCGCATCTGATGGATGACGTGGAGAGAGTGTGCGATAATTTCATCCTCTTGCACAAAGGGAAACTTGCTGCACAAGGTCGAATCGAAGACCTCAAAGCATTTGATCGTGAAATCGAGATTCATGTTTGGGGAGGCGCGTCTCGCTTAGAAGAAGCAATGGCTGCGAAAGGAATGAGTGTTCGCAGAGAAGGGCGCGTCATGAGGATTCTTCACGAACAAGAAGATACAACCTCCCTCATCTTGGGATGTGCGGCTGAAGTAGGGGCACAAATTCGCAGAATGCATGAATACGAGGCATCGCTGGAAGATCTTTTCCTTTCAATTATGGAAAACTTGGGATATGAAGTAAAATCCAGCGAAGATTTACTCGGAAACTCGGTAATGGCCCGTAAGGTCGATGCACCCGAACACATGGGAGGTGGTTCAGCTTGAGTGACGTCGATAACGAGAGTATTCCTCAACCAACTGAATTTGCTGCAGAAGCGCCAGTGACTGGGAAAGTTCGTTTGGAGGCAGCTTGGGGATCAACTGAAGGTGATGAAGATCTTACTGTCACAACCAATACGGCACCGAAATCTGATGGACAGATTTTCAAACAACAATACAAGCCTTGGAACGGTGAATTAAATCCTCGCTGGATGAGAAACTGGGCTATTCTTCGACACCATTTACTCGGCGTATTCAAGAAAGGTCATCGCCCTTGGGGTGTGCCTATTCGATTGTATCTCTTAGTCGTCTTTGTTGCCTCTTTATCTGATGTCGGAATGACTCTGGTTTCTGGACTAATTGGTGATTCAGGGCTTCATTCAGTATGGGGCGTTAGCCGAGATAATCTCTATGCCCACGTGCTTGGATTTTTCCCGCGAAATATGCTCTATTATCCGGTTGTTGCTGCCCTCTTAGTGGGTGGTGTAATTTCAGAAGACCGGCAACATGGAACATCGGCACTCTACTTTTCTCGACCGATTACTCGATTCGATTATGTTGGAATGAAATTCATTTCAGTTGCCCTCATTCAAGCAATTCTCATCTTGGTTACACTCGCACTCTACTACTTTGCTGAAATTGCTACAATGGGAAGAGGATGGGCATGGATTATTGACACGTTCCCCATGTTCCTTGCAACTGTGTTTAGCGCATTGTTACTGATCTTCACGTACACGAGTATTGGGCTCTCCTTATCCAGTGTTTCGAAGGGCAAATTTTTCCCAGGCATTGCTTTACTCTCAATTATCCTTGGAACCAAAGTTTTGGCATTCATTGTTTCAAACCTCTTTGACCGTGAAATTCTCTATTTGCTTTCACCCTATGACTGCTTAGCCCATGTTGGGCAAGCGATCATCGGAACACAACCCACCTACGACCAATACTCTTGGACCTGGTCACTCGCATCACTTGTTGCAATGAATGGTGTGGCCTTGTATGTTTTGAGTACACGCGTATCATCAATGGAGGTGACTCGAGAGTGATACCCGATTTCGACCAACAAGGCAAGGCGCAAACCAAAGAATGGGTGCCTGAGTCGACTGCACCAGCAATTCTTCTTGAGAACGTATCGAAAAGTTACGGCCGTATTTTTGCATTATCAAACATTACATTAGCGCTAAACGGGGGAGTTACTGGTGTTTTAGGAATGAATGGTGCTGGGAAATCAACGCTGTTCAATCTCTTAATGGGGAAACTGAAAGTAAGTCAGGGCAGCGTGAAGCTGTTTGGCACAGATCCCTGGAAAAATCCGGCACCCTATGCTCGAGTTGGCTTTGTTCCTGAACATGAGAAAATGTATGATTGGATGACCGGACACGAGTTTGTTTCGACCTTTGCCCGTCTGAACGGATTGACTCGTGATGAAGCGAAAGTTGAGGCAGACAGGGTACTCGATTTCGTCAGTTTATCCGATGTGGCCCACAAAAAAATAGGTCAGTATTCCAAAGGTATGCGACAACGAGTGAAAATCGCTCATGCATTGGTGAACGATCCCGAGTTGATTATTCTCGATGAACCCCTTCAGGGCTGTGACCCGCTTGCGCGTACAACGATTATGAACGTCATTCGGGAACTTGGACGGATGGGGAGAACGGTTCTGGTCAGTAGCCATATTTTACAGGAAATTGAGCGTATAACTGAGCAGATTATTATTCTCCATCAGGGCCGTCTCTTAGCATTGGGTAACCTGCATTCAATTCGAGAACGTTTGGATAAAATCCCTCACCGCATATCAATCCAAACTGAAGACCCGAAGGCATTAGCTAAGAACGTCATCGATATTGATGAAGTGTTTGGAATCTCGTTCCCTGACGGGAAAAATCTGTCAATCCAAACCCATAATCTTGGTGCAATCCACTCACGACTACCTCAGATAATTGTAGACAATAATCACAAAGTAAACACAATCGACAATCCTGATGATGATCTTGCATCTATTTTGGGATACCTCACTTCAGGAGGAGGAATCTAATGGCGACGAAACCAGATTCCATCTACCGTTCACTCGACCGGAAAGCCTCGGCAATTATCGAGTTCACACTTCGACAATACCGCACAAAAAAATCGACCTGGGTGGTCTTAGGAGTAGGATTCACTGCTTTATCTCTTATTTTCTTGATCTACATCGATGTAATGGCTTCAGAGTTTGAATCAATTGATAACGACGGTGATTCAACCGATTTTGATAACGATGGATATCCAAGAGGACAAGAATTGCGCCTCGGAACAGACCCATGGGATGGTGATTCACACCCTGGATTGTTTGATCCACCAATTGAACCAGACCCGAAGTCGATGTACATTAACGAAGACGGTTTTGACTGGGATGTTACGGCGCGTGTCGGTCTACAATCGACCGGATTCGACGATGATGGAGACTGCCAAGATGCGAACAAAACGGACTCACAAAAAGATACCAATGATAACGGCGTAGCATGTGATATCGTCATCGAATACTACCGTCTTTCTGATGGTCAACTTTATGCAACTATCGATGCCGATGATGGCGTCGATGAAGACCCTGATGAAGATGCATATTCTCGTGAAGCAATACACCTCGCCTTCGTGCTTTCAATAGGAAAACTCGGATTTGTTCTCCTGCTTGGAATATTCCTACCCCTGTTTTTAGCAACTGGTCTCATTCGCGATGAAATGAATTCTGGCACCATGCACTTCATGCTCGCCAAACCCATTGCACGAACGGAAGTTTTCCTCTATCGAACGTTAGGGTATCTTGGAATTGTGTGGCCTTATGTCATCGCCCTCGGAATTCTTGGCGCAATTGTTTCAGGGTTTGCAGGATCTGGAGACAGTTTCTTCCGTTTCGCAGATTTAGGTGTATGGTTGGCGATTATTTTTGCAACGATGATGGCAACACTGGTATACGGCATGCTGTTTAATGCGCTTGGAGTGTTATGGAAATACGGAATCATTCTCGCCATACCGTTTGCAGCGTGGGAATTGGGAATGGCATTGCTTTCGATGGGCGCTCCCGATTCAACTCTACTTCGGTTCTCCATCATTGGTTGGGCATTGATGATTGTTGACGCTGCCGCAATGATGGTCTGGCCCAGTCTCGATGTGTTCATACTCATGGGCAACTGGGGCGGTGACGGCGGTGCAAATTGGGATTTTGAAAAATCACTGGAAGGTGCAGGTCCGTTGGGATTCTTTTCTTCGAAACCCGGGCTTGGACTTTCTGCATTCCCTGCAGTGATTGTGTCCTCGCTCGTTTTACTTCTTCAAGCGGCTATTTTCTGGTTTGTTGGCGGGGCTTTGTTCAAGGGTAAGGAGATTCAATGATGCCAGAAATGAAAGCGTTTACTGGAGACCTCTCAAAAATGTGGTCTTTACAAGATCGCCCACCTCTTCACCATCTCACTTGGGATTGGTGGTGGTGGCTGGTTATGCTGGACGACCCAGACGGCCGTCCAAGTGGACGACAACTGATGGTACTTTGGTCGACCAAGGACAATGCTTTGGTCGATGTCAACGGCATGCCATGGATGCCAGAGGGAAGACCTGGATTTGATGATGAAAAGGGCATGGCCCTCGACGGAATGGTATGCGCATGGTGGTTTGATGGAAAGCAGATGCATGAACCTGTAATCCAGCAAATCTGTCGAATGATTTCCTTACCTGACACCCATTCTCAATGGCCACTGAAATCGAACCAAACTGGAAAAGGAGGCGGAGCAGTCGTACCCTTACTGGAAAAAGACCTCTCAATGGGTCTCAAAAGTGATTTGAGTTCGTTTTGGATACAACTGACAACCGATGATGATGCCTCACACCCTATGGTTCCCAAAAAATTTGATCTCAAGTTGACGCCTTGGAATACCGCTTTGTCCACCGCACGTCAAGCAAATGCAACGTATGCTGCAAACATGGGATACGATATTCTTCGACTACACGGAACTCGAGTTCACGGCCAGTTGGACAATCAAGAAGTCTCTGGCACTGCTTATTTTCAGAAGGTCTGTGTTCAAGCTCCATCGGTTCCTTGGTATTGGGGGATGCTTCATCTCAATGATGGCTCTTACATCGATTGGTTCTTGCCTCATGTCTCCTTCACAGTGAGTGCAAGGGATAACCGACCATGGAAAAGACGAGATACCGGCCATATTGGACTGTCTCAAGGTGGCTTATTTCACGACCCTGTCAACAACCGCTCTGAACGTTTCACGAACGTTCGGGTGCGAAAATTATCCTCGGAATTAACAGAAGGTGAGCACGGGCAAACACCAGGTGCACCACTCCCAATTTTTGAAATCAAAATGTGGAATAAGAGAACAAAAATTGAACTTCGAGTTCAGGCAATAGAACGGGCGCATTGGACATTCAACCAGCCGACACGTGGCGGAATAAAATCCCATCTCACCTACAATGAGTATCCACTAAGAATGGACTATTTGAGGATTCAAGATGAATTTGGTCTACGAAAAGAGTCCGATTATGAATGGGCAAGAGGCAACGCTGAACATTCGTGGGGCTTGTTGCATTGATGCAAAGCCTGTTATTTCGCCCTCATTTAAGATGATGCGAAGGGCAAGGTATTATGTGCGTGGAGTGGTAGACAAGAAAGAGGAGAGATTGCAATGAGCGAAGAATCCGATGCCGCAGGCGAAACGAAAACCGACATCCAAACCACTGATGAAGCTAAAAAAGAAGCAGAGCAGGCACGCTTGGCAAAGACATTTCGATTGATCAGCGGAGAGGAAGTATTACTCACTAAAAGACCGAGCGGTTTTGCCTTTTTAGGTATGTATTTACTTGGTTTGTTGGTCCTTGCCGTCCACTTTATTTTCGACAATGCGCACCAACTCACGTCAGAAGAATCAAGTGGCTTCATGAAGATTGCATTAACGATAATCGATGTAACCGGTGGCGAAGAATGGCCTTTCGGATTTGTCTTTGTCATGCTTTTCATCACATGGATGAATCGCTTAGTCAATGTTTCAACATCTGGACGATGGGTTACCATCGGACTGTTAATCATCACACTCACCCCAGTTGTGATTCAACTCGATGATATTTTGTTCTGGATTACCGACCTCTTCTTGGAAGAACCAATCGGAGATTTCATCCCTCTTGACAATTACAACTACGTCATATTCGGTCTGGGCTATGTAGGAATCTACATGGCTTTAACGTTCTATTATCAGCGAAGTTTCCACTATGCCGTTACTTCAGATGCTGTTATTTTTGAACACAGTTTCCTGCTCTCTCGCTCACACCGAAGAATTCTCTTCGATCGCATTTCCGAAGTTATGGTTGAACGAACCCCTGTCGGAACCCTCTTAGGATTCGCAACAGTAACGATACTGACCGATTCTGGAGTTGGTATTGTAGAGGAAAACACGGGCCCAGGTATCGCTGGAGCCATTCCAGGAACTACAGAGAAAGAAGGCGATTCTACTGCTGAAAAAGCGGGCAAAGGAATACTGCGCTCCGTCATTGGTTTACTCACCTACCAACGAACCATTCGAACAGTCCGTGCTGACCCCAAGCACTGCATGTATAACATTCGAAACTGGGAAAACGCCAAAGCACTTCTCAACGAAAAGCACAAAGATCACAGTCAATCCAATCTTCTCAGAGATTTGAAGGACACCATCGTTGCTGCTGGCGACGAAGACTGATTTACAAAAGCACTTTAGCGAGTGTTTGAAAAACTGAATACGACCGCGTAGAAATTGAGGCAATATTATGAGCGATAACAACGTACTCCAAGGACCAATTGAAAAACTTCGTAACGGCGACCTTGACGGAGCTATTACTGAACTCGATGATTTGATGAGTTCTCACAAGACAAATGCTGAAGTTCACCACATGTTTGCTGAGTTTGCCAACATGAAAAATGCTGATGCTCAAGAGGACGTCATTCCAGGTGGGAAAATTATGATGGCGTACAAAAAAGCAATGCAACTCGATGAAGAGAACATGGAATACATTGGTGACTTCGCCACGTTTGCTCTTGAATGCCGACGAATTCCCGTTGCAGTGAAAGAATTCCAACGTTATGCACGACGACTTGAACTTGAGGACATTCCAGTTGATGAAGTCCTCTTCACCGCCAGCCGAAATATTGTCGATGCTATTGAGGTAATGGACCCAACGAAGCAAAACCCGATGGTTCAGCCTTGGCTCAAGCAAGCACTCATTTGGTCTATCGGCGGACTTGGATACTCACCTGAAGATGCTATTGAACTGCTTCAACGTGAAGATTGAGGTGAATCCATGACGGACCAGAGCGTTCGTCTCGGTTTCCGTATTGGCTATCTCGGTGATGCATATCACGGCAGTCAGATTCAACCAGATGTCAAAACTGTACAAGGTGAATTGATTCGAGTTTTTCAAAGCCTAAAGTGGCTTGAAAATCCTTTAAGTGAACATAACCTCGTTCTCTCCAGTCGAACTGATGCGGGAGTACATGTCCGGCTCAACGGTGGAACAGTCCACATTAACAGAGAATTGTGGAATGCCCTCACACCACGGAAAATGATTCGGGCATTGGATGACCGATTACCAAATGACATCGCATTTCTTGACGTTCGCGAAGTAGATGAGGAATGGAATCCACGACTGGCAAATTTCCGAACATATCGTTACAGGCTTGAAGGACTCGAGTTTTGGAAATATCCTGGAGAACAGTTTACAGCATGGTTGAAAATGTTTGAAGGCACATACAATGCAACGAATTTTGCACGACTTGAAGAAGGGAAAAATCCAATGCGCACGATTCATTCATGCACGCCTTGGATCGTTCATGGGCGAACAATAGGTTTCGAGATTAAGGGTGAAGCGTTTTTGTGGAATCAAGTTCGTAGAACGGCAATGGCTCTGCACCGAATGTCGATTGGTGAACTCACTCCTGATGAAGTTCAACGTGCTCTTGACCATCCTGAAGAAGAGTATGATTTTGGAGTTGCGCCACCCGATTGGCTCATACTTTGGGGTGTTGATTGGGATTTGATGCCTTTGCCAGTGAATGAAGAGGAAAGAACCGGTCTTTCAGCTCCTCCTTCGGGTCCTGCAGTTGAGAGAACGATGAGAAAGCGGTGGAGAGAAGGTGCCCGACATGAATTGAAGAATCTCCTTTACCAAGAATGGGCTGAACTCGGAGAACTGCCTGTGGTGCGACATCGAAAGGTCAATTGACGTGAATCTGAACAACATCATCATCATTGAGTGAAAGTTTGTCTCTGAGGAAATGACAAGCAATAATTTCAACAACATCGGTATGGCGAGTGAGGTCTGGAATAAGTATCGCACACTCTGTAGAATTTCCTTCAAATTCAAGAGATGCAGAAAAAGCGGTCGCACCACCGAAGGAAACCCCATCGCGCAAGAAACCACGAATTCGATGTAGTTCATGCATTGAAACATCGACTTGTGATGCTGCAGAGCGATCCTCATCAGAAGCGTCTAATGTATCGATGCCTGACTCTTTACGTAAGGCGATATAATTCACTAAATCATCCCCTTCAATGGTAAGATTAAGAGTACCAGGCCATGCGGTACCACCGAGTAATGCTTTGAATTGCTCTTGGTAATGAGGTTGTGCCATGAATATGTGTGCTCGACCAAGGCCACTGCTCACCGTTCCTGTCAGACGCATGACACGCCCAACAACATCCCCTTTTTGAGTGCATGTATGGACGTGAATGGTTTCATCCTCTCAAGCCCAAAGGAACTTGAATGGTGAAGCAGTGCATAACTCCGAGGGGAACCGATGCCAGGAGATATGTCATGGATGAAAACTCGATTTGATGAACTTTCAGAAAAGTCACTGTTGTGGGAACCTCCAACCTTAGAAAGTCCAAATCAGCCAAGATGCCACATGGATGGAAAGCCTACAATCATGCTTTCTGCGAACAATTATCTCAACCTCACAACACATCCAAAAGTCAAACAAGCCATGCTCGATGCTACCGTGAAGTATGGAGCGGGCAGTGGAAGTGTTCGTGCAATTGCAGGAACGATGGACATTCATCTTGAAGCAGAAAAAAAGGTTGCAGAGTTCAAAGGCGTTGAAGCATCGCTGATTTATTCTGCCGGCTACACAGTCAATGTAGGACTCATTCCCGCGCTTGTTACTGGCCCGCAAGATGTGATTATTAGCGACGCACTCAATCATGGTTCGATCATCGACGGGGTTCGCCTAACCAAAGCAAGCCGTGGTGTATATGCACACAATGACATGGGTGAATTGGAAGCGGTTCTCAAGGCGCATGAAGGTGCAGGTCGAAAATTGATAATTACTGATGGTGTATTTTCGATGGATGGCGATATCGCACCACTTGATGAAGTCACCCAGTTAGCCGAAGAATACGGCGCTATGGTCTATGTTGACGATTGTCACGGCGAAGGTGTTCTTGGTGAGACCGGTGCTGGAATTGTCGACCATTTCAAGCTCCAAGGCAAAGTGGATTTTGAAACAGGTTCCTTCTCGAAGGCTCTCGGCGTTCAGGGGGGAATCCTCGCAGGAAGTGAAATGACACGGAACCACGCACTCAATCACTCCCGCTCATGGCTACTATCAGGCTCACAACCACCCGGCGTTGCTGCTGCTCAAAAAGCAGCGATTGAAGTCTTGATGGATGAGCCAGAACACCATGCCCGACTATGGGAGAACACCAATTACTTCCGCAAAGAATTACAATCACTCGGATTTGATACAGGGGACTCAGTTACCCCGATTATTCCGGTAATGTGTGGAGACTCAAGCGTAGCCAAAGCAATGACCAAAGCCCTCGGCGATGAAGGCGTGATGGCAGGTGCGATCGTGTTCCCAATGGTCGCACGGGACAAGGCACGAATACGAACACAAATGTCAGCAGGACTCGAGCGAAATGATTTGGATGAAGTTCTACGGTTGTTTGAAAAGGTTGGACCGAAACTCGGTTTAGTCTAATTATTCTGATTCAAGGTCATTGACTACGGAGAGTAACTCCTCATCCCCATCAGTAATTTCTTCTATCGCAGTTGATTCGTCAACAAATGACATGTCCATTGCTTCAAAAGGATTCACTCCATCCTCAAGTTGGCACAATAATCGCCAACGTGGAGCCCAGGAGAGATGGACATACATCGGTCCAGGTAATAGCAAAAGTAGCCAAATTAGACTCGGGGGGAAACTCAATATTTCTGTCTGAGAAATGGCCAGTAAACCAAATCCGACAAACGGCATAGGATAGAGGATATATCGAGGTGGAGTGACTGGAAAACGCTTTGAAAGACTCACTATAATCAAAGAAAGCATTCCAAGAAGCAAGCAGGCAGCCATTATCAGTGCAGAATGAAAAATCCAATTGGTAAACCAACTTGCAGATTCACGACCAAATCTGTAAGGGAGAAGGAGTGCCAGCGAGATCAAAAATCCGTAAAATGCAGCGATATTCGACGGATGAGAAAGCCAAAGAGGCAGTTGTGTAAAACGTCGAGAAAGTGAAGTGCCTAACAACTTCTCCCGCTCTTTTGAGCCAAGAGCGTCAAGTCTGCCATGCCACCGAGTCGGAGTTTCCACAGTCTGCGGTGGCGGTTCAGCCTTTCAATGTAAAGGATTTAAATTCCCAGCAGAGCCTTATTCCCGGCGAAATTTGCTAAAAATCCCTTCAGGTTCAATTTCGATGGATTGCTCATCTTCAAACCAAGAACGTTCAAGGAGACCTGAGTCATTGTTTTCCCTCTCACGTGCTGACTCAATCGAATCCTTATCGCCATTGACTGCATCACGCAATGCAATGGCTTGATTGATTAAAATCACATATCTTTTGAGCGCAGGATGAGTCTGCGGCAGATGGCTGAAATGACCAATCACTGCATAAGTGTCATCATCTCGAATAAGAAGGGAACCACCCATCAATTCATCTACGGTCAATCGCACTCGACCCTCTCCCACGTCGGCCCATAAACCATCAGAGAATTGGACCATGACGACAGCTTGCCCCAGTTCGAGATCACCCATAAAGGGGTGATTCAAATTCACTGCTAAAGGAACGCGAAGCAGTGGTGATTTTTGGTAAATAAATAATCCACCAAGAATACCGGCAGCAACGACCAGCGGAAAAAGCAGTAAGGAAAAACTGGTTTCAATTGTGAGAAGAAACCAAATGAAAACGATAACGAAGGCTTCAAAGAAAAGTAGTGTCAAAACAAAACGGTAAACAAAAGGACGAGCAATTTCAAGAGAAATGAATCGGCGCATTTCAACCGATAATTCACTTCGCTCTTCGGCCATAATTAACCATCGATTGGTCGTCTTTGAACTTCACGGTTTAACAGACAGAGCAATTCGCAGACGGCTTCTTCAATGGACCTTCGAAACACCTCTTCTCGATTCATTCGAGCCGCACCTTTCAAGAAGTGTCCCGTAAGCATCACCCCGAAGGGGTGAGGCGAAATGGTAGAACTACCGCAGGGAGATGTGACCGAAGTTCGTCGCGGCGGTCCCGAATCGTTGAGGCTCTTATCGACGGACATGGCAAGGTTAGGGACATCTGGATACATTCGGATTGAACGTCGTCCAAAAGAGCAAATGCCTCGGATAGGCCACATTGCTTTCCTTGAAGGAAAACCCATGTTTGCTTTGCATGAGGCTGATGCAATTTCTATGTCGCTGGAAGCGTTGTTGGATATTGAAAACGATGCAGCCCTTCTCGATGCGTTACTTGCCATCCACGAACTGCCATCGCTTGAGATCACAAACATGCTAAGCCTTTATTCTGAGGCACAATTCCAAATGGACGACGCAAATGAAAAGAGCGAACATGAACACCAGTGGTGGTCGAAAACAAATATCCGAACAAGTAAATGGCGTCGTGAAGAACGACTACCTGAACTCGAGGTCGTTATTGAAGCACCTGAAGCAATTCGACAGCGAAGTAAAGCGCTTCTGCAACGTCACGACGGCCTTGAGAAGATGTTG
>CALCOP010000202.1 GCA_937897365.1 uncultured euryarchaeote | reverse complement strand
ATCCGATACCAATGTCCCTGTACCCATGCAGTTGGATGGAGCAGAGGTCCCATTTCCTCCTGTGCCGTTTCCAGATGATGTGCTAAATGTCCACATTTCTAACTGGTAAAATCCGTATCCCGAATATCGAGATATCTGCACATAGACCGTACCACTGTGTTGAGTGATCGAATTGTTGGTGCTTACAACTTCTGGGTTATACATGTATGAGGAGTCCAATGTGTTACCACTTGAATCGTAGATCGCCAAATCGAAGTCATTGGTATATGTCGTTCCCGAGCTCGAAGTATTTGTCGAATTGAAAGAAAGACTCAATGTAAGCCCTTCATTCGCTGAAAGGTTAATTGCAAGCCAATCTTCATCGTCGTTGACATCTAATTGTCCTGATTCAATCGCATAGAAAGGAGCCATGCCATTGAGGGTTGCTGTATAGTTTGCACCAACAGCAGACATATTGTCGGGCAGATCGGTTTGAGTCTGCAAATCGTTTTGATTTGGCCCTACAGCAGATGCGGTGGGTGCCACAAGAGTAAGTGTTGTAAAAACCAGCATCAGTGCCAATAAAGAGGCGTGAGTCTTACTTGCGAGTTCCGTTTGCTTAGCCGAGGGCATAAACAAGCGATTTCGTGATAGTTTATGAGACTCTCTACTTCAATTAAATCGCAGTAGGGGCGACATGGCCGTCGCTCTTATCTTCTGGCTTACGAACTCTCGACCAAACTCCACCCATCAAATCATCATGACATTTGGTGCAATAGTGGAATCTGCGGTATGCTTCTCGGAAGGAGTACGCCTTCTTTCCGGTAGCAACGAGGAAACCTTCGGGAGAAAGTCGTGAAACAATTTCCCCTTCTTGGCCACACCCAGGAAAATCACATACCGCCGGTCCGCTCATGATACCCACACATGCTTACGACTCTTTAATGGTCGTATTCATTGTTCGATTGAGGGGTATTTTGAATGCCAAATCATTCGGTTTCTGGCGCTGGTTCTATGATGACCAGTGGTATATTTGCCTCGATGGCTTGTCCCTCTTCACAATTAACAGAGGTCACTTTGCCTGTGACCGGCGCTTGAATCTCATTTTGCATTTTCATCGCTTCAAGAATTAAAATGACTTGTCCTTCAACAACCTCATCACCTTGCTTAACTTCAACAGTTACAACTTTCCCAGGAATATTTGCAGAGACAGTTCCAGATTTCTTCTTTTTTCCGCTTCCACTTCGCTTCTTTTTGGCAACAGGCGCAGCATCTGGGATTTCTATTTGGAATGTTTTTCCTTCGACAGTGGCAGACCATGCGGTGCCTTCCCCCTCAAGAATGACTTCAAATTCAGTCCCATCAACAATTACTTTCCGAGTTTCTGTCATGTGTTCACTTCCAAGGAGAGCGTCCAGCTCGCTGTTGCATCAAAGATGCTTGACCCATATTCATTCTTCGATGGTCTTGAGACCATGCAAGGCCTGGTTTTCTGGCAATTTGCCCCGGATCATCGCTTTCCTGAGACAGCATAGAAATGACAGCAGCAATGGCTGCCATTCGTAGTGTTTCATCAGTATGATTGGCCATATTTATCATCTCAGAGAGGAATGTTTCCGTGCTTACGGGCAGGTCGTAACTCTTCTTTATCGAGTAACATTTCCAGTGCGCGACAGAGTTTACTGCGAGTTTGGTTCGGTTCGATGACATCATCAAGATAACCCAGTGCTGCTGCAGTGTAGGGGTTTGCGAACTTTTCATTGAAATCATCAGTGAGCCTTTGGCGCTCTTGTTCAGAATTACGTGAAGAGGAGATACGTTTGCGGTGAATAATCTCGACAGCACCGTCAGCACCCATTACAGCTAATTCCCCAGTCGGCCATGCGACGTTGTAATCACCGCGAATATGTTTCGATGACATGACGTCGTACGCTCCACCGTATGCTTTGCGAAGAATGACGGTGAGTTTTGGCACGGTTGCCTCAGCATAGGCGTAGAGAAGTTTTGCTCCATGTCGAATGATGCCACCCCATTCTTGACTCGTACCGGGAAGGAATCCTGGCACGTCCTCAAGCGTGATAATTGGGATATTAAATGCATCACAGAACCTGACAAATCGAGCTGCTTTATCGCTTGCATCGATATCCAAGCATCCTGCCAATACCTTAGGTTGGTTCGCAACCACACCCACGGTGTGGCTACCGAGATGTCCGAAACCAACGACGATGTTTTGCGCCCAATCTGGTTGGACTTCAAGGAATGCTCCGTCATCGAGTATCTCGGAAATCACGTCAACGACATCGTATGCTTTCGTTGCTTGGTCTGGCATGATGGAATCAAGAGCATCACACGACCTGTCGACTGGGTCATTGGTTTTCTTGTCGGGTGGGCGCTCAAGATTATTTTGAGGGAGCAAGTCACACAAGTCACGAGCCAATTGAATTGCAGCCTCGTCATCCGGCGCAGAGAAATGTGAGACTCCAGATTTAGCCCCGTGTGTTGAAGCGCCGCCTAAATCTTCAAAGTTGACCTCTTCATTAGTGACCGTCTTGATAACTTCTGGCCCAGTGATGAACATGTATGATGATTCCTCAACCATGATGACGAAGTCCGTTATTGCTGGAGAGTACACTGCCCCACCAGCGCAAGGACCCATGATGACCGAAATTTGTGGAACGACGCCTGAAGCGCGAACATTTCGGAAGAAGATTTCTGCATAACTTCCCAGTGATGCCACACCTTCTTGGATTCGGGCACCTCCTGAGTCATTCAAGCCAATGACAGGACGGCCAGTTTTGAGAGCCATGTCCAATACTTTGCATATTTTCAGCCCGTGCATTTCACCAAGCGAACCACCGTAAGAGGTAAAGTCTTGAGCGAACGTAAACACTTGTCGACCGTTAATTGAACCGTGGCCTGTAACAACACCATCGCCAGGAATGATGTCCTTATCCATTCCAAAATCTCGGCATCGATGTTCAACTAAAGCATCAATTTCTTGGAACGTTCCTTCATCGAGCAAAACTTCGATACGCTCACGTGCTGTCATTTTGCCTTTGCTGTGTTGCCTATCAATCCGATCTTGGCCACCGCCCATTTCGCTGCGGGATTTACGATTTCGTAAATCTTGGAGTCGTTCTTCTGTTGATGCCATAGGCTTCCCAGTAAGGTCTACGAAAAACCCGCACTTATGCGTTGCCTTTCAAGAAGGTCATTATTGCAGTTCTCAAAACGCTCGCTTCTGCAGAGGTAGAGGTTTATTTTGACATCCTGATACAATGTGAAGGGGGTGCGTTGATAGGGAGGCAGTATCTGCAACAACCATGAGCGAACCGTGGCGCATCGTCGTGGCAAAGCCCGGCCTCGATGGACATGACCGAGGTGCGAAAGTTGTTGCTCGAGCATTACGCGATGCAGGAAATGAAGTAATTTACACGGGTTTGCGTCGCAGTGCACAACAAATTGTTGACACTGTGCGTGATGAAGACGCACGCTTCCTTGGTCTTTCATCACTTTCGGGCGCTCACCAACACCTCTTCCCAAAAGTCTGTGAACTTCTCAAGGACCAGGGTTTGAATGATGTCATCGTCTTTGGCGGGGGGATTATTCCTCTTGATGACCGGGAACCGTTGTATGCATGTGGAATCCGAGCGATCTTTGGACCTGGCACGCCGACTTCAGAAATCTTAGAATTTATAGAACAAGCATCGCAACAAGAAAATACGGGTGTTGGCCAAGACAGCGATTGGTATTGGACCTCATCGGCATGAGGTGTTTGGATGGCAGATGAGTATCTTGTTCAAGCCAAAACAGGTGACCGACGTTCTCTTGCTCGAATTTTGAGTGCTCTGGAAAACGGAACGCTCGATGTACAGCACGCTCTCAGTATTCTTGGCCCAGTTCCCACTGCCTCTGACCAAAGTTGGCAGACTTTGGCTCTCACTGGCGCACCCGGAGTTGGCAAGTCCTGTCTTCTCGATGGGTTACTTCGAGCATGGGCGCAAGAAAATTTGAGAATTGCAGTTCTTGCTGTTGACCCTTCTTCCCCACGTACTGGTGGGGCTTTGCTTGGTGACCGGGTACGGATGACTGTCGTTGACGATGTGAAACTTAACAATTTGATTTATCTGCGTTCTGTTGCAACTCGAAAGGCATCAGGAAGTGTTCCCGTTATTGTCGAAGACATGACCAAGGTGCTGCTGGCGCTTGGTTGGCAGAAAGTCATTATTGAAACAGTGGGAGCCGGTCAATCGGAAGTGAGATGTGCTGCAATTGCCGACCGAATCGTGGTCGTTGAGGGACCTGCTCGTGGTGATGGGATACAAGCCGAGAAAGCCGGTCTCTTGGAGTTGGCTGATGCTGTTCTGGTCAACAAATCTGATTTGCCTGGTGCTGAATTACATGCCGATGAAATCCGAGAATCCTTTGAATTAGGGATCGGCAACGCTCCTCCCGTTCATCTTACGTCTGCATTGCACTCGAAAGGAGTTCAAGAGGCTGCAGAGATGTTGCTTCAACTTTCTTCATCTGGACGTTCTCTGCGTGCTCGATGGAGGGAACGGTTACTCGCTCATCATGAGCGAAAGATACTCGAGTCCCCTCAACTCGATGAAATACTCGAAAAACTGGCGAAGGGTTCAATTCTCTTGGATGAGGCGTTACGGAGTATTGGAGGTTCCCCCGATGAGTGAACAAGTCGAATTGACAAACCCAGTTGAGCTTTCAGTTGGGGGTATGAGAGGACATATTTTCCGTAGAAGTATCCACGTAGGAATGGCTTTACTTCCTTGGATTTATTTCCAACACGGGGAGACGATTTCAGATAAGGTCGGTTTGACACTACCGCAGTTTGTCTCTGCAATGGTTTTCCTTCTTTTTGCCCTTGAAGGTGCTCGTCTCAAGTTTGGCATTACCATTTTTGGCCAGCGAGAATATGAGGCCAATCAAATTTCAGCCCTTGGTTGGGGAGCGTTTGGAATTGGGTTGGTATTTGTTATGGCCCCAGTTGAAGCCTATGCGTGGCCACTTATTCTTTCGTTATCATTGGGTGACCCATACCTTGGTGAAATGCGACGCAGAGGCATGACGACGCAGAATGTTATCCTCTCATCCACCGTCTTTCTCATCGTTATTTGGCTTGTATGCTGGCAACTCTTTGCTACACCTTGGTGGCTGGCATTTTTATTCGCACCATTGTGCGTTGCATCTGAATGGCCTCGACTTCGATACATCGACGATAACGCAACAATGGTTCTCATTCCACTCGGAATGATCTTACTGCTGGAGCCATTTTTGCAATTGATGTAATTGCCCGAAGGGTGAGATTTGTCAATATGTTCAAATGATGGGCGATGTTCGCAAGGATAAGGGATGACTATGAGTGAAGAGACAGAAAGTTCTGACCCTCCACAGATTGCTTACTATGTCGTGTTTTCAATCGCAGTACTTTTCCTTGCAATCTCAATGGTTCGCTACCCGTTATGGGGCCTTTGATTTCTAAGCGATGCTTGAAGAAGGTTTGACTCTTCGTCAGTTCATGTGTGGCATAGGTGGGATGTTCGGAGAACCCGACCCTGCTGTTGTTCAGAGAATGAATACACTCCTTCACCACCGAGGTCCCGATGGGAATGCTGTATGGTCTGACGAGCATATTTCGCTCGGCCACACCCGTTTGGCAATTGTCGATTTGTCCGGTAGCAATCAGCCACTTAAGGGGTCAAATGGAGAAGTCTTGATTGCCAATGGAGAGATTTACAATTACTCCGAAATACGTTCAAAGAATCCAGCGTATGCTTGGAGAACTCAGGGTGATTCTGAGGTCATCTTGGCATTACACAAATCTGCGCAGTCGCGTTCTTCCGCTCCTTTGACCGCTCTGCAACATGCGAAATGGATTTCTCAACTGAATGGAATGTATGCTTTTGCTCTTTGGGATGCACAGGCACAAGAATTGCTCTTAGCTCGTGATCCAATGGGCATCAAACCTCTTGTTCGAACATCCGTAGGCGATTCCCTTCTTTTTGCCAGCGAAAGTAAGGCATTAAGGGCACACGAAGGCCATATACCGCAACTCGATGAGCAGGCACTTGTTGCACGCCTTGCATGGGAATACCCACTTGACGGGACAACTCTGCTCAAAGATGTCGTTCAAATTCGACCAGGTACTGTTGAAGTATGGAAAATTGACTCAAACGGAAAGGCCTATCTCTTCGACAGAGCAACTGTTGAGAAACAGACGATTCAACCATCGAGGGATTGGAATCCAAAAAGTGATGCAAAACACCTCTTGGAAACCTTTGTTGAAGGTGTCTCTGAACGGTTGATGTCCGATGTTCCTGTTGGCATCGTCCTGTCAGGCGGCCTTGATTCTTCGCTTGTTGCTGCCGTTGCTCATGAAGCAGCTGAGCGAGCCCAACAACCTGTTCCTGCGTGTTGGACGGTTGCAGAAAGCGAGGATAATCCAGATTGGATTGCTGCTGAGGAAGTTACTTCAAGTTTCGATCTGGTTCACCACCAACACATTCTGGAATCGGATTCTTTCGACTCAACGCTTCCCGATTTGTCGTGGCATGGGGAAGACCTCGATGTCACAGTGTTGTTTTTCCAACCATTGTTTCAAAAGATGTCTCAACATGTAACGGTTGGTTTGTGCGGACAGGGTGCTGATGAATTGCATGCAGGATATCCACGGTATCGAGACCTGAAGCAACATGGAGAGACCATCAATTCACGTCTCGCATCTATGTCGCATCCCTTTGCTCGGCAAATTGAAAATAAAAAACTTCCAGTCAATGATTTTTGGTATTTAGAAAACCATTCAGGCGATTCACACACCTCTTCTCTCGAGCAATTTTTGCAGTTTGAACTCGACCACGGTCAACTCTCAAATTTCCAATTACGCCTAGTTGACCGCCATTCAATGGCGCACTCACTTGAAGTCCGTGTGCCTTTTCTTTCTTCATCTCACCGACAGGCAAGCCATCGATTACCGATGCACTGGCGCTTACCTCCACACGGGGAAGAAAAAGCAGCATTGCGCGCTGCATCATCATTGACTGCATTACCAAATCATATCGTAAGACGCCCTAAATTACCCGCAGGTCGAGCGACTTCACCACGACTTATCGACCGTCTTTTGGCCGAGTTTAAACCTCAAGCTGATGCTTTGGTCGAGCGATATCCACACTTCTCAGGTGCTTTGAAAACACAGCCTGAAATAGCACTGGGACTGGGATTATTTGAGGCAGTACACATTCTTGACCGAGGATGTAAAAAACCAAGCAGTTCAGCATTTGATTTACTCAATGAGGTGATGGAGTGACATTCATAGATGACCATGCTGCCTTACTTGAGAGCAAACGCTCTGAAATTATTGCATGGATGTCTGAGAAAAGAAAGCAAGTTCCAATTCCAATTTACGGCAGCGTCGACATACGTGACGCTGGCTGGAAAGTTGGCGTTGTTGATGCGAATCACTTTCCTGCAGGTTTCAACAACATCGGTGAAGAAGAGAAGCCGGCGACTGCTGAACTCCTCAAGACTCACATTCAACGAGAGTTCCCGAATTGCAAGTGGGTCCATCTCTATCCTGAATCGCACACCCGAAATACCGGATATGTTGAGAATCTTATCGCACTCAAAGATTTGCTCGAAATTACGGGTTTCCGCTGCACTGTAGGTTCTGTCGACTTTGACGATTTGGGACACTTAAACGGAATATCTGGTCCGTTGAAACTTGATGCTGTTTCTCAAATTGAAGTCGATGGTAAAGATGTCATGCTAATTGGAGGTCAAACTCCAGACCTGATTCTCCTGAACAACGACTTGACTGAAGGGATTGTCGAAGGTCTTGGCGGACAAATAGTCTCACCTCCACCCTCTATGGGATGGCATCGTCGTAGGAAATCCCAACACTACGAAGCGCTGCAAGGTTATGTTGACGAAATGGCAGAACTGTTGGGAATTGATTCTTGGCATTTGATGACGGAATGGTTCGTGTCGAAGGACAAGTGTTTGGATAAAGAAGCATGCCGCATTGAATTGGCTGCTG
>CALCOP010000201.1 GCA_937897365.1 uncultured euryarchaeote | reverse complement strand
CCACTTCCTCAGCACGGCGACGACCAGCATGGTATGCCAGCCATAAATCGCCCTGGTCATCCCAATCAGCGTCATTGACAGGATCAGCTGTAGAAATGTTGCGATTCGCAATCTGCAAATCCATATGAACAATGAAGACACCGCCATCATGGCAAACAACCGCTAACTGTTGTGCAGCATCCAGTCTCGCAGCGTTCGTGCTGACATTCAAATCCAGTGTCCATTGAGGTATGAGATAACCTCCAACAAAACTGTTAACGCTTACATTCCCTTCATCGTCGACTGTCAAAATAGAGCCGTCGTACATTTGTTTCCAATACACAATACTCGGTTCGCTTTGCTGTGTATATCCCGCATCAACAAGTGTTGAGCCTGTAGCAGAAACCATGGGTATGAGTGCAGCGACTGGAAGCATCAACGCTGCGATAAGAAGAACGACCAATCTCTTCATAGTAACCCGAGAACCTCAAGCAATATGAAGCGTACCCTTGATGGCATCAAGAGACATTTTGTCTCATTCTGTTTCATCTTCTTCTTCTTCAGCAACCTGCTGATTCGGAGGTGTGAGTTTCAGCGGAGTCAATTTTTGAACGGGCTTTAACACTGTGTCATCTGTAGTTTGAGGCTTTTCTCCTCTATTGGACTGAGGAGGGGCACCTCGTGCTTTCTTTGGAATCAATTGAACTGGTTTTGGCGTCAGTGTCGCTGTTTTCGCCGTTGAAGGAGCACCAAGTGATTCGAGCACAGAAGTAATTGGACGTAGAGTTGAAACGATTTCATCTTCTTGAGACTCATCAGCGACCGATTGCTCCTCAGCAGATTCGACTGTTTGTTCCATTTGTGTTTCCGCTACCGGACTGGTGACCGGTTGGAGTGGTGCTCGTACCAGTTTTTGAACTGGCTGCGGTAATGAAGGAGCTGCTCCACTACCGAGCGGAGTTTTAACCGGTCGTGCAAGAGGGACATTACTTTGAGGTGCGAGTGGTTTCGAGCTTGTCATTGGGCTTCGCATTCCACTAAGACCCATACGTGGTTGTGGAGGCTGTTGCTGACCAGAAAGAACGCCGCGCATTTCTCTTCCAGCACTTGAACCCAAAGCATTGGAGCGGGCACCAAGAGCGCCCGGTGTCATCGAATCGATTGCACCAGGTGCGTTCTGTCCAGAAATCGATTGCATCCACATTTGACGCTTTTCAGCACGACTATCCGTCGATTGGAGTTCTCGGAATTCTGCTTCTCGTGAACGAATATCTGATTCTGCAGTGCTTATTTCGCCTTCAACCTGCTTTGTAATAGCGCTTCGCATTTGGTCTTCCGCCATTTCTTTGAAAGCGTCCATCTTCTCGCTTAGTGTTTGCAATCGAGTTCGAATTTCTGCTCGCTTTAATCCTAATTGTGCTTCAATTTCTGCACGGATGTGCGTTTCACGCTTACGGACATCAATCAAAGCCTTGTTTCGCATAATTTCCTCACGCTTGTCGAGTTGACGTTCGAGTTGTGTCGCAACTTCCTCTTCCTTGCGGACACGGAACTCATTGAGACGATCTTCCATGTCGACTTCGAGTTCAAGCGAGGTCTCTTCCTTGAGTAAGTCAAGGTCTGTTTCGAAGGTTAGGCGTTCATTACGCAGGCCTGCATCGACTTCTGACATAATTGCCTTGCGTGCAGAGGCTTCACGGGATTGGAATTCAAGTTCAAGACGTTCGGACCAATCGGTTTTCTTCGATTCATATTGAGCCTCGAGTTGGTCACGGAGTTCTGCTTCACGCTCGTATCTAAAGCGAGCGAGGCGATTTTGAATCTCTGCTTCACGAGCATTACGATAACTACTGAATTCTTCATCCATTCGAACTTCAAGTTCAGCTTCGACATCGGACTTGAGGGAGCGCGAGATATCATCGACAGCCTTAGAGAAGGTGATATCGTATTTCTCACGAAGTCGTGATTTACGTTCCGAAAGTCGCTCAGCATGACGAGTTTGCAATTGCTGTTCAATTTCAACACGCAATTCATCGCGACGGCGAGCGATTGCCAATTCAACATCTTCACGCATTCTTTCCTCAAGGTCATCGGTTTCTTGACGGAGTCGACCCTCAAGCTCATCTTGCAGTTGCTCTGCAATGTCCTCTTCGAGTCGAAGACTACGACGCTCATATTCTGCTTTTAATCGAGCCTCACGCTGCTTCAGTCGAGTTCGTAGTTGTTGCTCGAGTCGCGTACGAATACCTCGGCGTAATTGCTCTTCTCGCTCGGCAAGACGTGCTGCATGACCTTCTTCAAGACGAGATATTTCTGAAACCTCCATTTCCTTGAAGCGCTCTTCCATTTCATGTTCAATATTGGCTTCAATCTCACGAACCCGGCGTTGTAACTCTTGGTTATATTCCATTGCTAAGCGCTCTTTTTGGATATCGAGACGTTGCCTATGCTCCTCTTGGAGTTGGGTTTCAATTTGAGCCTTAAGTTGTGCTTTATGTTCTTCAAGACGAAGGTCTTGTTCGACATCTAATTTATCTTGCAATGCCTCAAGTTGCCGATTGAGACGAAGGTCGAGTTCGCCTCGCATTCGAGATTCTTCTCGCGCTAACGAGTCGCGTTCAAGCGTACTCAAATCACGTTCCATCTCCTCTCGCATTTCTTTTTCAAGAGAATCAAGAGTAAGTTCATGCTGTACGGCCAAATCGCTGGCTAACGCATCTTGCATCGCACTTACGCGTTCGGTGATTGCTTGCTGACGTATACGACGTTCGCGCCGTAAATCGGCTCGTAATCGCTCTTCCTGACGGAAACGAGCGTTCGTCATCTTCGCCTGATCAAGGCTGGATGTTGCTGTCGAGGTGAATTGAGAACGCAGAGCCGATAGAGACACTATGTCCGCGTTTTTTCGCTTCTTCCGAACCGCATCAAGGGCTTCACTACCGTTGCTTGCGCTCAATCCCATCGTTCCCATCAAGTCATTCATGGACATCTCATCATAGATAAGGAGCGCGACAGGAATGCGAGGCTTCAAGGCTGTTTGAGGCGATTATGCGACGAACCAGAGCGACAAATTCAAGCATGTTCTTAACGAGGTTTTAGAACGTGACTTTGAAACTTGTAGAACACGCTGGACATTCAATTTCCCGCTCACCTGGTCGGCGTTTCATACGGAGTACTCGTTCACATCCCGGACAAGAAATCTCGACCCTTGCAACCTTAGGTAAAACCGAAAAATGTGAATCACATGAAGCACATTTGAGGTGAGCTGGTCGCTTTTTGACACCGACAACCAAAACCTTGGCACAATTCGGACAACCTATTTTCTCTGCAGCCCATTTTTTGCGAGTCACTTCATGTTCAACACGAACACGAGCTGAGCAAAGTGAACATTGAATCTCTCCGAGTTCGTTCGGCAATAAACCACCGCATTTTGGACATGAAAGCGCTGGAGGAGCGACCCGAGATTCAACGGTTAATTCTTCGCTCATGTTTACCCCTCCTGTTCTCACTTCTTGAGGTATTTGCTTTCAAAATCTCAGATTCACTTTTTCTTTGCAATTAGAGCGATGCTCGACGGTAAAAAATTCCAAGGGAGATTCAAATCGATTCCATGTTCGGTAGCAAGAAGTTCGAGCATTCTTTTTGCTCCAACTTGGTCACGAGAACCCTCGAGTTGGATGATGTGAACTTCGCTTCCCTCAGTAACTATTTCAGCAATTTTTGGCGGAATATTGGGCGAGTTTTGGGTAGTATGGGAGGAGGGTTGCACGAGAGGCGTAGAAAGAATTTCAGGCAGATCCACGTGGGCTTTACGTTTCCACCAACGTGCACGACCCGCATCTCGATGATTCTCTACTAAATCCAAGGATGCTAATTTTTTCAAGTGGTGATAGAGATTGTAGCGCTCGACATCAACTTCGGCTTGGAGTTGAACTGTGCTCATTTCTTCATGGTTTGACAAAGCGATATACAAGGCCCGCCTGGTCGGGTGTGCAAGTGCAGTTGTAACTGGGTCTGCTCTAACTCGTGCCATTACCTCACCATTTGGGCAGATGCCCTTCTAAGGTTTGAAGATGTCGCGGGAAGTGAGAGAATGTTCCTCAAGATAGGAAGTATCTTTCTTTCAACATCGCAAAAGATTCGATGGTGTCATACCAAAGCGTAACAAAAATTGAACGCATTAGTGCAAATCCGCCTCCACCTCCAGCAAGTCGAGCACCGTTCAAAATCACCAAGAGAACAGACGCTTCGTGAATCAAAACACCGACCCAAAGTTCATCATAGAGTTGAAGGATAACTGCGGTAACCAATGCGATAGTAATGCCAACGGAGATGTAAATATTGCCCATTAAAATCCTCTGCGCTCGACGTGAGAGATCGATGAGGTCAGTAAGCATGAGCGGATCGTCACTTGGAATTAACACATCTGCTGCTTCAAGATTAACTGTTTCACCCGTTCCAACTGCAACACCTACATCAGCTAAAGCGAGTGCTGAGGCATCATTGAATCCATCCCCGACCATCATCGTAATGTGTGTGTTTGAACGATTTTTCACCCACTGCACTTTTTGCTCGGGAGAAAATCCACCATGTGCAGATGATTCTGGCAGGCCCACACTCTTGGCGAAAGCAGTGACTGCCGCTTGATTATCACCAGAGAGGATTTCAACATTAATTGAGCGTTTTTTCAGTCCAGAAATCAATTGCTTGCTTCCTGTATGAATATCGTCATGTATGAACGTAAACAAAGCAATCCCGTCTCCATCACGCGTCAATAAACTCGCTCCGTGTCCCATTTGTTCTGCTTCTTGATATGCAGAGAGAAGTTCCTCTGGAATGTTGACTTGCAGTTGTTTGGCTTGATCAAATCGGATAAACATCACTTCTTTACCCCCAACTTTTCCTTTTACACCTGCTTCAATATCGGTGATGCTTGCCACTGGACTTGCTACAATTTGTTGTTCAGAAAGGTAGTCCATCACAGAGAGTGCGTAAGGATGTGATGAACGTGTTTCAAGGCCGCCCGCAAGTTTGAGTGCAGCATTACGTTGGCGACCTTTCGCAACAATGACCGACCCTATTCTCGGTTTTCCGGAAGTCAAGGTTCCCGTTTTGTCAAGTAAAACATAGTTCACTTTCGAAAGACGTTCAATGACATCTCCACCACGTGCTATTGCTCCAAAATGTGCTGAGCGCGAAAGGGCTGCTGCATGAGGTACTGGGGTAGCAAGAAGTAAAGCACACGGACAGGCAACAACCCAAATTAACAAAATGACTTTCCAGTCATTCGGGAATAAGAAGTACCAAATTACCAATGCTCCAAACAAAACAATTGGGACCCAAATGGCAGTGAAAAGTTCGATGCTGCTCTGCAGTCGAGGAGGTTCTTCTCTAAAGGTATGAACCGCATCAATCAAGCCAGACAAACGTGTATCGTCCCCTACCGCAGTGACTTCAATGACGACAGGACCTCGGGCCAAGACCAAACCCGCTTGCATCTCATCGCCTATTCCGACTTCGACCGGAACTGACTCTCCAGTTAAGGGTGCTTTATCCAACGAACCATGCCCGTCAAGAATTGTGCCATCTGCAGGAATCAATTCACCGCTGCGAACTTCAAGTGAATCCCCAATCCGAATCAACTCGATAGGAACCATTTCATGCTCCGCATTTGGGCCAGGGGCACCACTGCCATCTGCACTTAGCAGCGGTGCAGGTGAGGCTGTTTGCAAGGAAAAGCCAAACATAGTTTGGGCATCTATCTTGGGTTTCTGTCCAACCACTTTACGCGCTGTGCGAGGAAGCCGGTCCAGTCCACCCTGCATCGCTTTCCGAGCTTTCACGAGTGCATCACCCTCAAGATGTGCCGTGAAAGCGACCAGAATGGCGACAATTAATGCCTCTTCCCACATACCTAAAATCGCGGCTCCTATCACAGCTAAACTCGTTAAAACCTGAAAACCAAGTTGACGATTGCGAACACTTGCCATGGCCTCCTTAAACATCTGAGAGCCTCCTATAATGAGACCGGGAAGTGCGATTAATCCGAGCACAAGAGTGGATAATCCAATCACTTCACCAAGTATGACGAGCAACAGAAGGGGTAAGGCGATACCTCCACCAATCAAACGCCATTGATCGGGCCTTACTCGATTCGACTGAGCTGCAATATACTTGACTGGTGAACCAACAATCTCAGTAAGGTGGGATTCTCTTAGGTCAAACATTTCTTGAGATACATCGGTTGGGAATTGCAAGAGTATACGCTCGTCATCTGTGATTTCAGCATCCAGAACTCCAGGTTGCTGACGAAAAATCTTGGCGAGTTTCCGCTGGTCAACCCCATTGCGATGAGCAACCTGTGAACTTTTTACGCCGACTAACTCATTGAACGTCACATCGGGGGCATGACCGAGCGAACGCAGAACAGCAGATGCGGCAGACAGCGTACCGTATTCAAGTTGGACGGTGAGTTTAACGGTACCAGCTGTAGCAGACACGGTGCTGTCATTGATATGAACAAGCGTTTTGAGTGCTCGCGTTGCTTTACTGGCACAGTCAGGGCAGTCCATTCCCAAGAGAGGCCAACTTACTTCATATTCTCCAGTAGCTTGTCGAACAATTGATGTGTCGAGAATTTCAGCATCAAGAACAACCGCTGGCGATTTTTTTTCGATTTTTACAGGCTTTTTGGAAGGTTTCGGCTTACTTTTCTTGACAACTTTAGGTGCTACTGCTTCTTCATCATCATCGAGGGTGAGAAAGACTTCCTCATCGATGTCTGATGCCATGGAGGTCCTAAGGACAGGTACCATAAATACCTCCCTTGGATAAATGCAAGCGTGTGGATGCTCAAGAGGATAAATTTCATCACACATTCAAGGCTGGAATGGAACATGCAGTGGCTACCCGAAGGTTGGTGTCCAAAATTTGTCGCTGTCGACATCGACGGCACCCTTACTGATGGAGAAAAGCGACTCAATTCCGGTGCTATCGAATCATTGCACAGACTTGAGAAGGCTGGCATACCTGTCATACTCGCAACCGGTAATGTACGAGCAATTACCTATGGATTGTGGAGGTTTCTCAAACTCACTGGACCGATATGTTGTGAAAACGGCGGAGTTCTTTGGGATTCTTCCTTTGATGAACCTATATTACAAGCAAATGGCGATGATGCAAAAAGAGCTGCTCAGTGGCTTGATTCGGTGATGAATCTCCAAGGAGGATGGAAAGGAATCGAATCAAACCAATGGAGAGAAAGTGAATGGTGCCTTTATCCATCTGAAGACTTGGAGCAGATCAAAATACTGCTCGCACAGAGTGAATGGTCTCATCTGATTGCATTACGTACTGGGTTTGCGATTCACTTGATGGAGCCGCATCTTTCAAAAGGAAGTGGGCTTGGGATTTTGCTTGACAGAATGGGTTGGAAAAAGGAAGACATGTTATGCGTAGGGGATGCCCCGAATGATTTGTCAATGTTTGAACTTGCACATTGGTCTGTAGCGGTGAAAGGTGCGTTTGAATCGGTATCGAATGCTGCGAATGTTTGCTCACCTCACTTACATGGCGATACATTTGAACCGCTGGTCGATGCAATACTGAAGGCTCATTCTAATACTTCTTGAGGTGGCAAAGTGGGTGACCTTGAACCGTCTCTGAACGAGGAAAGACTACACAAAAAATCATCGGTAAGAAGAATACACATTGTACTCACGCTCTTTTTCATTGTGACTGCGATGTTGGGTGGAATTCTCGCTGACGCCGGTTTCGGTCAACATTCTCCAGAAAAGACATGTTCAGATTCGGAAAACACCCTTGAAAAAATTGGCATAGTATTGGTATTCACATCATTTTTTGGCATGGGGTTCAATCTTGTTGTTTTCTTGGTGAGGCTCATAAGTGACTGGAAAACATCTATCCATGCCCTGATATTGGTGCTGCTTCATGCCGGAAGTGTGTTCTTGGCAGTGTTCATTTTTGCTGATTCACTCCTTTCAAATGCGGGATGTGACGTCCTTCTCTAAGGAAGTGAAGTGCCGGGGGCAGGATTCGAACCTGCGAAGCTTTACGCAGAGGATCTTGAGTCCACCCCCTTTGACCGCTCGGGAACCCCGGCTTCTTGTTGTGCGTAGAACCCTCTGTTTTTGACTATTCCTCTTGTGTTAAATCGACCAAATCTTTTGGACGAGGAGGTGGTTGAATGGATTGGTCTCGAGTAAAATGGATTTTATCTTCTACAAATTGATTCTTTTTCTCACGTTTGCGAAGAATTGAAGCGATTAAAATGCCGCCTGAAAGAAGGAAAATGAGGCCAGCAAAGCCAAGTGTAGTGGTCAACTGACCTTTTTGCTCCTCAGTACTTTGGACGTCAGCGACCAAAACAGGTACGTCACCC
>CALCOP010000200.1 GCA_937897365.1 uncultured euryarchaeote | reverse complement strand
GAGTTGAGTTCGTGAATTGCATAAGCAACCAAGATTTGGTTTTGAGCTGCCTTTTCAACAGCTTGTGCACGCATTGAGTCAGATGCACCTTCAAACATTCCGGTTCCGTCAAGAGCAGCCATCATGTAAGCATCAAGAGGAGCGTCCACTCCGTAATACTCTTGCAAGCCGTGCTTCTTACCACTTGCAGCAGCATGTTGTGCGAGAGTCTTGTAGGAACCATCGCTCTTTACGACGTTTTCTCCGTCGGTGTAAATCGATTTGATTGCAGCCCAGTCGTAAGTATCAACGAGGTCTTTTATGTCACAGACATCTTGTGCCATATCAGCATAAACTTGGACATCTGAAACATAGGTATATCCTCCGTCAGATCCAAATGTTTCTTCGGTTTCTTCTTCTTCAGCACCAATACAACCGGCAAGACCAGCTGTGGCGATTAAAAATACAAGTAATGTGGATTTTAGGTTTTTCATCTTCATAGGATTACCTTCCGGTTTAGGCCGCCCTAAAAACAGACCCTACATAAAGTTTAGGCCACCCTAAAACCTCAGTAATTTGACACTTTCACCCTCGGAAAAAGCAACACTGCTCAAGCAGATAGCCAATCAACGGCCAACGAGTATGCATACCTATCGTTGGAAATTCCAGTGTGTCCGACCGGCCGAACAACCACTAAAACCTCCAATTCGCCACCCCAATTACTGGTCGCAACACAAAGCACTTCCCCAACCTTCAAACCGTTTTCACTTGTTCCAATAGAAAGACTTCGTAGCTCATACAACCGTACACTCACGACTTCATCGATTGAGTTTTCACTGGAAACATAATGGTGTGTTGGGTCAGCAGGAATCGAAAGTAAAAGCATTTCATCAACATCAAGAGAACCCGGCAATGATACCTTTTGATCGAGTAATTCAATTGCTTGATTCAACCTTCCTTGCTCCATATTCAACATACTCGCAAGTTGAAAAGCGGTGGCCTCAGCACCTAATGGCCCGTATTGGAATGGTAAGCGTAACGTCAAAGATTGAATGATTTCCAAATCAGTATCCCCGAGTTGCTCAGGTAATTCAAGCCAGGTATACTGTTCACCGGCGGGGTAAAGCGGTGCATTCGGATTTTCAGTAAACAGAGGTTGACCCCATTCCGATGGAGAAGGAGGGGGGGAAGTAGGGGTGAAACCGCCAACGAACAACATCATTGCAAAAGCGATACTCACCACGACACGAGGGCGTTTGTATTCTTGCCAAGCCAACCGACCTGCAGGGCTCAATACAGAAAGGATGAGCATGACTGGACCTATCAGAAGTATTCCTCCGGGAAGCAACCATAACAAGACCATTGTAAATATCAGGGCTTCAATCCCGAAGGGTCCAAATCCAGTTTTCCAGTCAAAATCCTCGCCCTCATCGAGTCTACGATGCTCAAAAACAACGACAAACACGATAGATAGACCGAGTAAAAACGTGGGCAGGATATATCCTATCATCTTGGATTCAACTCATGGAGTCGAGTTGGCTGTCAAGAGTCTTGGGGTTTGAACACGGTTGAAACGGTAGATTGTCAAACCTTGACGATGTGGCCAAAGTATGGGAGAGGTGGTTTTACGCCTAAAAGATGCTACTTACCGGCATTACGTACACGCACCCTCCACTTTCAAACCATGGCGAAGAATACTTGGCCAAGGCATCTTTTCAGCCAATCTTGAATTGAAAAAAGGTTCAATTTTAGGATTAGTCGGGCCCAACGGAGCTGGAAAAACAACTCTCTTACGCATGATGGCAGGTATCCTGCCATTGCAAGATGGTTCGGCTCGTTCGTCTCTTGGAGAGTCGGTATCCACTCTCACTGATACAGAACTTCGACAGAAAGTTGGCCATATGCCTGAACAGGTTCGCTGGCAAGGAAAAAAAACGGTTCGGAACGCACTGATGGAAATTGCTGAAATGCGAGCGAGCAGTGAATCACGTGTCGATGGTTTACTGAAATTAGTAGGCTTGCAAAGTCGTGTTGACTCTCGTTTGAGCGAATTGAGCCAAGGAATGCGGCAACGCCTCACTCTAGCTGCTGCTCTTCTGGGTTCGCCGAAAATTCTACTCCTTGACGAACCTCTGAACGGACTTGATCCGGTTGCGGCTGCGGCTTTTGTCCTACTCCTAAGAAAACTGACCGAGAAAGGCGTTTCAATCGTAATATCTTCACACCAAGTTGAAGGTTTGGTAGAAATTATCGACCGATTAGCACTCATGCATCGAGGCCAAATACTTGCAGAAGGGACAATGGATGAAGTTGCTCAACAACTCAACTTAAACAAGAAAACTGAAATTTCGGGTATTGGTACTGCCCCGGATATGAACACTTTCATCGAAGATGAAGAAAGTGTCAAAATCGAACAGTTCAGCGAACATTGGCAAGTTCTTCTCGAGAAGAGTCGAATCGGTCTGCTTCAAGAAATGGTTAACGCTGGCATAGAGATTACCTCATGGATTGAGCGCCCCCCAAATGTCATTGAAATGCTCTGCGCTGCAACCGGTCAATCTGTTGAAGATGTTGGGCTTGAAGTCACATCGACATCAGTGATGCCACTCCGTACATTCCGAGGTGAAGAGGAATGAGTGACTTTTCTCGAATCATGGCGTTTACAAGACGCTTCAGAAATGAGCGCCTATTCTCTACGAGGATGTATATCATGCTACCAATTTTGGTTTTGTTCCTACCGGGAATGGCATGGGGATTCTCTGATCCGAACATCGTTCTCCCTGGGGGTCACCAACCTGCAAATGCCATGGAAGTGTTGTTTTATGCCAGCCTTGGTGTTGTATTTGGAGCGACGATGTGCGCAGTTCTGTTGTCGTATGATTCCGTAAGTCGAGAGCGAGCAAGTGGCGTATTGGAACTTCGACTGTCTCAACCAATGCCTCGTTCTCATCAGGCAATTGCCATGATCTTTGGTTCATGGCAGGCCATACTTATACCAACATGGTTTTTGATGCTCATCTCAATTCTGCTTGTTCGTTATCGAATGGGCGATTGGCCATCATCTGCAGATGCGTTTGTCTATTTCATCTCAACTGCGTTCATTCTCCTCTGGTACGTGTTGTTTACGGTATTGGCCTCATCGTATACGCGAGAACAAGGAACGGCAATCTCCTTCGGCGTCGGACTTTGGTTCTTATTTACATTCTTGTGGGCCCTGGTTACCACGATGGTCGCTTATGCTTCAGGTGTTTCAATAGGACAAGAAAACGATGCTACTTGGGTGATGCTCGAGGGAGGTTTAGACTTGCTTTCACCAAACGGAGTCTATCATCACTTACTGGAAACTCGATTACCCCAAATCGACCGGGGCATTGCAGTATGGCAAAGTTGGGGCATGGCTCTGATATGGACTGTGCTTCCTACATGGCTGTTTATCCGGCGAATGGAAAGGATTCTACCCTAATGAAAAATTACATTTACGCTGGTTTTCAGACGAAAGCCTCTTTGAGGCCAGATGACGACGAGTAACTATGGCAGGACACCCCACGCATGGCGTAACTCGCTTTCTCACGCGCAACTCAACCGCTTTCGGACTGATTTTGTTGATGATACTCATGAGCAGTTCCCCACTTTTTACAGCACAAGTCTCACTCGATTCATCTGAAGAACAATTACCTGCTGAAGGTCGACAAGGATTGGATATCGCAGGCGAGTGTGAGGGTTTGAAATTTGAAGACCTTTTTGATTACGACTTCGCTGACTTCGTCATCAATGTTGGCGATGACTGGGCGACTGCTGAGATGGATGCAACCGCATTTGTTAACGGTAGTAAATCCTCAATCGTTCGCGACAATCTTGATGGATTGTTTGAAGGATTGTCGGGTGGAGATAACGATTTTATCAGCACCGATGAGCGAGATGCCGTTCGTGCAATAGGACCCAAATGTATCGGGGCAATGGATACTCGAATTGGAGTGCGAGAAGGTATTCCACACCGTGGTTCTCCTGATTGGAACAACCTGTCATTCGTCGAAGATGGAATTGGCTTAGATGAAATCGATCTCGTGCCTGCAAATCATCCCAATGAACGCTCTTGCCAAAATATCGGTGCCGCAAGTGGCTGTAAAGAAGTCCCTGTAACAATCAACGATGATTTACAAATCATGATGTTCCTCGCTGAGGATGAAACAAACAATGTCGAGTTCGACCAACTGCCAAACTCAGGAGATTCGAATTTTACACTCTCATTGAACGTTACGAATATGTCGTATGCGAAACTTGAATTGAATTTCCCCCTTAAGCAAGGATTGCGAATGGCGAATTATTCTATCCAAGACACGACAACTGAAACCAATGGCTCAAGAACGGTAGTCGAGAATACTGTGTTAGCAGCTCCAGAAGCCTTGTATCTCCCAGATGGCCGTCTTCGAGTGAACCAAGTCGTTACATATGAAGCATCTGAATACCCAATTCTGCGTGAATTGTTTATTGATTTTACAACGATGGAACCCGAAACCAATGAAGTTCCTGAATGGAGTTCAAATGCACCCGCAGATGGAACTGTGATTCCAATGCTGGATTCGATGAGCACTGGTGGACAAATGATTACTGTTACTGGTGATATAACTGAGAATTGGGCTACTGATGAAAGTGGCTGGAGTCTGGATTGCACATTTGCAGAATCAGGTTGGTCCGCTTCCCTTGACGGCGATGGAAACCTTATCGTTTCAAATCAAAACTCACAAGCAACTTCCTCTGATGCAGAGTGTTATGTTGTCGACCCGTTCAGTGCTGCTTCAATCGATTCACGAAACTGGACCTTCGGTCATGTCTTTACCTCGAGTGCAGCACTGTCAGAAACTGGAGACAGTATTGAGTTTACCATTACACCTACCGGACTTGTCAGCGAAATGTCGATATCTGCTCACGCTCATCAAGACAGTGCTATGGGTCAAATGCGAACTGCGACGCTTGCCTCAGCTGCATCTACACTTTCCTTGCCACTGGAGGGATTGGCTCCTGGTATGGTGATGGTTATGGGTCAGGCTCAAAGTTCATCCATGCTCGATTACAATTTCATGCTTAATTATGGCCTCGAAAAAGCAAGCCTTCCACCCGTAATAGAGGTAAATGAAAATCTCGATGGATTAAATGCTACATGGAATGCAAACGGACTCACATTTTCACTACAAGGAGACGTGTTAGACCCCGATGGTGAAGATGTTACACTTTCTCTCCGCCTTTGCGGATACACAACAAACGACTTCCTACGAGTGGGCAGTGGGTGGGAAATTGATGTTAACATCGTAACATGTGCGGCTCAAAACCCACCTGTTACGTCCTATGACATTCTCCTGACTGCAACCGATGAATCTGGATCGATTACCACATTGTCAGTTTATGTTCCCAGTCAAGATTCAAATGATGGAAGTTCTGACAACAGTGAGAATGTCCAAGTTATTGAAGAAGAAGGCCTTCCTGCCATCTCTATGGTAGCAACATTGAGTATCACTTTGCTCGGTGCGGCCTTCGCAAGCAGGACTCGAAGAGATTGAGGACTCGAACCGGCACACTCAAATGAAGCCGTTCGGCCCAACAAACAGGTGAAGGTATGTTTACTGGTGTGATTGAGTCAAAAAGCCATGAAGGAGGCTTCTTGGTTTCCTTCACAGGTTCTTCACCTGCGCTTGAATCAATTATCATCAATTCCGAGTCGGGAATTTACATCGGTAAAGTCGATGCTGTGCTTGGGAATACTGACGCACCTCTTGCCCACGTTGCTCACATTGACCGAAAACTCGACCTCGATGCCTTAATCGGCATTGAAGTTGGAATTCGTGCCAAAAAACAACGTGAAGAACGTAGAGGATTTGATCGAAATCAACGGGACGACCGACGTGGCAATGGCCGTGACTACCAAAACCGGGATAGGCAGGGCAGTCGATTTGACAGAAACGACCGAGGTGGTCGTGGCGACCGAAGTGGTGGCGATTGGGAATGTCCCAAGTGTAACAACTCAAACTTTGCATTTAGAACTGAATGCAACAGATGTGGAGAGCCTCGTGGGACAGGCGGTGGAAATAACCGTGGTCATCGAGACAATCGAAGAGGAAGCGAACGCGGCTATCAAAATCGTGACCGACAAGGTGGACGGTTCGAAAGAAACGACCGTGGACGTCGAGATGACCGAAGTGCGGGTGACTGGGAATGTCCAAAATGTCGAAACTCAAACTTTGCATTTAGAACAGAATGTAATCGCTGTGGAGAGCCTCGAGGCTCTGGCGGTGGACGTCGTTTTGAGAGAGGGAATGACCGAGGCTATCAAAACCGTGACCGACAAGGTGGGCGTTTTGAAAGGAATGACCACCGAGGAAAGAACCGAGGCGGTGGCGATTGGGATTGCCCTAAATGTCGAAACTCAAACTTTGCCTTCCGAACCGAATGCAATCAATGCGGATTACCACGCAGTGGTGGTAACAATCGTGGACGGGGCGGGAACAACCGTGGACGTGGGGGAGAAACCTACAACGACAATGATTGGGAATGTCCTAAGTGCAAAAATTCAAACTTCGCTTTCCGAACTGAGTGCAACCGTTGTGGAGCACCTCGCTCTGGCGGCGGTGGTCGAAGAGCTCGCAATGACGACGGTGGAAGACCGCAGCGTCGAGACGAGCGTTCTCGAGCCCCTCGCCAGCCTGATGGAGGGAGACCTCCGCGTCGTGATGGTCGAGACAGAAGAACTGAAGGAGGTTATGGAAACCGTGGTTCATACAATCAAGACCGAGCACCTGAGCGCAAGTCAAGAGAACCTCGCACCTTCAGAAAATCACGAGGAAATGGACCAGGTCACGCTCACAATCAACCTCCAAAACCAATCGG
>CALCOP010000199.1 GCA_937897365.1 uncultured euryarchaeote | reverse complement strand
TCCAACTCGAGGTCCATGACTTGTCCCAAAAAGGGTTAGTCGAATCCTTTCTCCGAGGTGCATGTGCATAGGACTCAAACTGTCGAGCCACTCTCCCTTCAAGAAGTTGCGTCTTCGGAATCATCACGTTTAATGCTTAAAAAAGAGGTTTGAATCACTTTAGTCACTTCTTTATTTGACTCAAATAAGCGAAGGAGGCGTTCACATGTAGGTTTGCTAACTTTAGGAGCAACAACGATGATTGCGCTTCCAGAACCGCTCATCCCAGCGGCTCTTGCCCCATTGAGAATTGCATCATTGGTCATTTTACGTCCTTGAACATCGTTCATCACTGCAACAGTTCCGCGACCATTCCAAGTCAAAGCAACCAGTTCGTTCATTTCCTGTAATGCTTCGAGAGAATTTTGATAGACACTTACATGAGGTGCGAAGTCTTCTAATTTCGGTCTCTCTTTACGCTCACCACGGCACACAATCATCACAATCCAATCTTCTGGAATTGGGCCGTCTCCTTCAAACAAAACGCCTTCTGTGATACTCTCTGCACGTGGATCAATAAGTTTCCATCCCGGCTTCAAGCATGCCCAAGCATCATCGATAGAACCGGTTATCGAAACGTTTGCTTCGATTTGAGCCTGTGCAGCCATAGCAACATATTGCTCATCACTCACTTCTGCTTGAGTCGCATCTGCGAGAGCACGAAGGGCAGCAATAGCGATTGCCGCACTTGATTTGAGGCCTTGGCGCATTGGTATTTGACTCATGACGGCCCAATGCAAATCCTCCTTTTCCAATTCATTAGGGAACTCAAAACCTCCTGCAATCCAAGCATCCATAATTGCTGGAAGTAATGCATCAGGATCTTTGACTTCACGTTTGCTGGGTTTATCGAGTAGACGAACTGCTAAGGGTAAATCAAGGCCAATGCTCGCTCCATATCCCAATCCTGCTGCATGGAGTAGACTACAACCTCCATGAGCATTTCCAGAACCTAAGATTGCCATGCCATCATCTCTCAGAGACAGCACTTGAGATAGGGGCACCGATGTGCCTCGACCCCATGTCGCTCCAGCCGATGACAATATCCCCAGGTTTCAATGCAGTGATTGATTTGGTTTTCTTGTCAACATCAACGACTCGTACTGTCTCTGCTTGTTGTAAGAACATGTTCCCTTCTTTATTATTTTCATCAATCCATTTCACCAGTATCATCGGTCGCAATTCGATTTTTAGACGGCCAATAGTGGCATTGCGCTGCATACCATCTACGCTTACGACATCGATATTGTCACCTGATTGTAGTTCTGAGAGATATTTGGTTTGCCCATTCGACATACGAATATAGGCGTGTGGGGGGCCTGCATTGACTCGAAATGGTCGGGTAGGAACAAACTCAGAATCAATCGTTTCGCCGTGAACAAAGAGAAAACTCGATGCACTGGAACCGAGTAACAGTCCTTCTCCATCATCCAAGAGGCATGTCATGTCGATACAGTATCGTTCCGCTGTCCCTCCTGGTTGCACCGATGTAACTGTTAACTTACCTAAACCAACATGCATTGGCAATGGAGCGGTTTTAATAGTCTGCTCAACGCTTCGTTCCAATCTTTGAGATTTGATGACGAAAGCAGCTTCAATCATCTCCTTTGAAGGGGAAATAACCAGAGCATCAACACCTCTTTGTAATGCGAAACCAGCGCCCTGAGCCTGTTCAGGTGTGGATATTACGGCAGCGATTTTTGTAGGCGTGTCCTCGCAAGCAGCGACGAGATTTTCAATTGGAATCATTGACCAATTTGAGAAACTAAGCACGAGCCACTCAACACTTCCCACCAGTGATCGAGCATAATCTTGGGTGTCTTCAGAATCGATTGTAACGAAAGCACCAATGATTTTTTTATTCGCCATTAAGCGATGCCCATCACTAAAATAATCGCTTTCGTTCTTTTGCTCTTGAGCAAAGAGTCGACGGTCAAGCCCTTGATGATCGTTGAATGTATTTTCTATAGAGTGACGCTCATCAATCCAGATTTCCATTCTCACACCTCAGAGTCCACACGCATCCATTGCTTGTTGAACGCTGGAATTACCATGCACAAGCATAACTAAAGCCTTGGCAATTGCTTCAACATTTGGATGAGCAAAAACTTGTCGGCCCATGCATACACCGGATGCTCCCGCATCAAGAGCGCTTCGAACCATGGTTAAGATTTCAAATGAATTTCCAGTCGAAGGCCCACCGGCAACAAGGACCGGGATTGGAGCAGCTGCAGAAATTTTTCGAAAACTTTCCTCATCTCCAGTCCATGTTGTTTTCGCAGCATCACATCCTAATTCGAATGCTAATCGGACAGCGTGTGCATTTGCGTTCGTATCATCACCCTCCATGATTGATAGATTCTCGCCGCGAGCATAAACCATACCAAACATGGGTAGATCGTGGTGCAAGGCATCTCTACTCATTTGCCCCATACGTTCAACCATAATTGCTTCATTTGGACTCCCCATGTTGACTTGACAAGAAACTCCAATTCCCCCTCTCTTGAGAACTTCATCAGCGTTTCCAACTAAGACTTTGTTCGCAGAGTCAGGCCCAGCGTGTCGTGTAGATACTGAGAAATGAACGACCATGTCAGTGCCAGAGTCTTCACATAGGTGGCTATAATGGCTTACAACTCCCTTTTGTGCTACGATTGCATCAACCCCTGCTCGAACTAATGCACGAATGACATTCTTCGTATCTGTGAGTCCTTCAACGGGAAAATCCGAGGCTCCATGGTCGATAGGAATCCAAACTCCACGTCCGTTGGGAAGGAGGGATTTCAAGCGTGTCGCCTTGTCCATGGTGTTGTCCAAAACCCGCTGGTTCTCAAGGTTTCGCACGCTTTATTCGGAATCCATTTGCTCACTGGACCACTTCATCATTGCTAACTCGGCCCGATTAAGGTGTTCTTGAAGGGTAGAACGAGGTATTTTCATCAATTCAGAGAGTTCTCTTAATTTGATTTGTTTCGGGTGGTCATAATATCCAGAAGCTGCAGCAATTTTGACACACTCGATTTGCCTTGGAGTCAAAATGCTCTCAATCATACTTTTGTTATCACCCATCTCGACGACCTTGACGACATCAGGTGGGAGTAATTGACGACAGATTTTCAAAAAGTTAGAAACTCCCGCAGGCACCCCACGTACGGTGAGCGTAATGCCATCTCCACCGTAAGTGTAGGGCGGCATGATGTGTATATCGGAAAAATGGATAGCTGCAATTGAAAGTGGATGAGAGTTCCAAACGACGAGATGACCGCTACCACTTCCTCCAAGTTCAGATTCAACGGTTAGGAAAGGGACATCGTTCAAATCCTCTACACCTTTCCCTTCGCAGAAATGAGGTAGAATGAGTTGACGAATTCCTTTCTCGCCTATGTCAAGGTGGCCAAGTACTTCTAATGAATGGGCAATTTTGGAGATAGGGGCATATTCAGAGTTTGCCACTGTCTCCGCAGTCCACTTCAGATGAATCTCGCGCACATGATGTGCTCCATGCGGAGAGATATAAAGTCAAAGCCAATAAAGTGTAATCGAGTTATTTGAACAACAGAATCGAGAAAAAGTCACAATCTTCTAAAAATTATCAACCGATGTTACAAAAGACTAGCACCTCCTGCGTGTAGTAATGGGAGTCGAAACCATCGTTACCTCGATAGCCCTCGTTGGGGGTTTCGTAATTGGATTGTGGTATATTTTCACTCGTAAGGACGTGTCAATATCAGCCCGCCAAGGCATGAATCCTGAAGGTCTGCGCTATGGCTCAGCAGCACCAGGATTTGGTAGTGCAAAAAAGGAAATTGATCGAAAATTAGCACTTGTTGAAACTCGTCGTCGCCGACAACAAATGATTTCCAGTCGATTAGCGGCTGAAAACGCGGAGCGTCTTGCACGCGACCAACTTGAACAATCTCGTGCCAAGCAAGAAGCCGAGCGTCAACAAATGATGGAAGATGCCCGAATCGCAGCCCAAGAGGAGGCTCGTCTTGCCTCAGAAGCCGCTCAAAAAGTTCGAGAACAACAAGAAGAGGCTCGTCGACGTGATGAAGAAGAGGCTCGTCTTGCAATGGAGCGAGAGAATCAGCGACAAGCAGACTTTTTGGCAGCAGAAGAAACCCGTCTCGCTGAAATTGCCGCAGCCCAACAGCAGCAGATTGCTTCGTCGAATACCAATTCAAAGGCCATCAAAGAACTCCAAGCTCGCTTAGCTCGTGAGGGGGCGAAGTCTTCTGACGTTCAAGTTTCTTTGATGTGGAACAACTACAATGACCTTGATTTACACATTGTCTGCCCTTCAGGTGAGCGAATTCATGGCGGAAACAAAGTCTCTGCTTGTGGTGGGGAACTCGATGTTGATGCAAATGTACGGGCAGAGACTCGTAAGCCTGTTGAGAACGTTTTCTGGCCTGAGGGAACTGCCCCAGCTGGGCAATACCACGTTTATGTGCACTATTACAAGAAGCACAAGAAGCGACGTTCAAAAGATCCAACCAAGTTCACAATTATGGTTAACAACGGTGGAGAAATGACCGAATACTCTTCCGAACTCAGCAAAGGAGACCCTATTATGCAGGTTTGCTCCTTTGACGTCTCGTCCAAAGCAGAACGAGAGCAACTGAAGAGGGAATTGGAAACCGAATTAGACGCTCTAAAGCACAGATTCATCGATGCAGACATTGATGGCAGTGCACAGCTTTCCGTAGAAGAACTCGCTGCTGCTACAGGCATGTCAATGGAAGAAGCAGAAATAATTCACAAGAAAGCGGACAAAGATGGGGACGGTACTATCTCACTGGAAGAATACCTCTCCGCATCTGAAGTCCCAGGCGCTCCTGATTTGGAATCGTTAAGCGGTGATGACTCTTCAAACTGAATTGAAGACGCGCAATGTGTTGACATATCTGATATGAACTCTCACTGGCCGTTAGGACAGGATGTCTTCAAGTCGATTGTTTTCGCTTGCCTTGCGTATGGAACGAGCAATACGGCGCCCAGTAGACATTCGCTCTTCATTGATATCTGAGTAAGGAGATCCTCCAACAAATGGGTTCGAACCTGCTACAATTCGTGCACTGATTTCAAACACTTTGAATTCGAGTGCGTCAGTGACAATCGTCTCAAGACAGAATGGCCCAATCATTCCCCGAGCACCTTCTTCCAGTTCAAAGGATTCCGCAACGGTACCTTCAGCCATCTCAAATGCTCTTGGGAGTAGGGATTCACGTATAACAACCGGCTGGTTTCCAGTAACGACGAACGAGGGTTCGAGAGACATTTCACGTAAATCTCTCAGTGAACCTAATTTGTAAAACTCATCGACGTTCGATTCGTCTCTTCTGTCCATTGAAAGTAATTCCAGTCTACCGAGGTTCTTACCGGCATTTGATCCCTTTCCACGAACTTGGAAACCATCGGTTGCAGTAGGGTCAAAGAAGAAATGTAAGTAATAGCGGCACCC
>CALCOP010000198.1 GCA_937897365.1 uncultured euryarchaeote | reverse complement strand
CTGGAAGGCAATCGAAGCATACTCGGCTGCTTACACCAATGCTTGCATTGACGCTAATGGAAATGTAACTTATGTTGGAGATTCTAACGCAACTGCTTGCAATGCTGGCGAAACCTTTGACGGCCACTACGGTGCTGACAAGATTAACGAGATCTTGAACCTTCAAGACGCTACTCAACTTGGAACATCCTACGACGTTACTGCTCACCTCGAGCACGTCTGGGCTCACTATGGCATCACTTCCGATGACATTGGTTCCTACAGTTGAAACAGGTAAACGATACCTGAATTGAAGCATTGACAGATTTGTCACTGAATGGCCCCCCTTTCGGGGGGGGCCTCTTCAGGACGTGACTTCTGTTAATATCAGCCTTTAATTCGCTTTGAGGCCAATATATGGAAACGACGCACATCGCTGGAAATTTCAGTTCACCACCAACGCGGTGGCTGTATTTTCTTCTGGCTTTGATGCTCATTCCAGCCTTGGTAACAGCCCCTTACGTTCTCTTGGATACGGATACACCGCCTGGTGAGGTTGAAGCAATTAGCATCAACAGCCAGAATGAAGGCTTTCTCCTCATTATCTTAGATGGGGTTGGAAGAGATTTGATGCTTGACTCCAACTCCATGCCGAACTTGAACGCTCACAAACAAAATGCTGCTGTTCTCAACATCCAGACAGGTCCTCTAACACTGTCTGCGACGTGCATTAGTGAATTGATGACAGGGGTCCCCAATAGGCCGATTGATGGTCTTAATAATTTCAATTTAGGCCATCCAGGTGGCAGTGATCCTTGGACACTCGCTGCACAAGACTCGCGTTATTCCGTTGGTATGGTGGGAAGCTATGTCATGGGAAACATCTACGATGGGATGCCAGACATTGACTTCGTTGACACATTCAAAGGTCATAGCGATTACTATGAAGGCGATGATGAAACTGAAATTATCACAAAAGAATGGCTCAAAAGCGGAGAACATAACGTCATTGCCGCCCACTTTTCAGGCCCAGATAAAGTCGGCCATCATTGGGGAATCAAAACCGATGAATACCGTCAAAAACTCCTTTCTATCGATTTGACGGTTGACCGGATATTAGGAGAGGTTCCTTCCGATTGGACCGTTGTCGTCACTGCAGACCACGGTATGACTGATGCAGGTACGCATGGTTCGGCTGAAAAAGTCACACAGGAGGTAGCGGCGATTGTTGTAGGCCCTCATGTAAAAACTGGAGAATGGTTTGATATCAAGCAACCGGATATTGCTGCTTTTATGGCATCAAATCTGCTTATAGATTTCCCAAATCAACTTCAGGGCAAAATTCCTTTGGATATGTTGAATCACGCGCCAGCTGAAATTTCAGCGTTGGAACAATGGAATTGGGAGGCCGCCTACAACAGGCATGTTTTCTATTATCCTGACGACAAGGAAACACTGTCAGAAACTGTGGTTGATTGGGAAGCAATTGAGACAGAAGCAATTCAAGTTAGAGCATTAGATGTCGCTGTATCCACCCTCACACTTCTCTCGCTTCTTGCCGGCGTTGCTTATGCGTTTGGTGGTAAGAAAATTATTGATAAAGATGAAGCGTTAAAAATCGGCGGCGTCGGTATCTTCGCCTTTGTTCTCGTATATTTCCAGGCAAATCTGGCTTATTCTGCTATGATTCCACGAGGGCTTGGCGCTCTTGGTGCTGTGTGGTTGGTTAGCTCTGCATTCGGACGTGCTCCGAGTATAGCCGTAGATTGGAAAAAACTCGAACCATTCTTATGGGGCTCGATGGGACTTCTTGTCCTTGTTCTTGCCATTGTGCAAGGAACGTTGACTCAAGCCTTGGTGCAAGGCGCAATGTTCATTTTACTTGTACTCTCGACTTTCGCTTTTACTGGACATTATCGTAACGATGAAAAAGAACGCAATTACATCTTTGTTTTGTTTGCAGTTGCCCTCATCACAATTGGTGGCTTACGACTCTGGTTTTTCCTCATTCCTTGGTACTACATTCTCGGAGGCATGCTTCTTCAAAAAGATGCAGAGCGTACCAAAGAGTCGATGTTCCCCCTCCTTTCCATGTTTGTCTTGACGTTCTTGGCAATCATACTGGTGCATCGACGCTTATTCGGAAGGCATTTCATGCTTGCTCTCGTCAATTTGGACGCATTCACTTTTGGCGGGTTCGTTCTCACTGGCTTGTTGCTTGTCTGGATGGTTCTTGCGATGAAATATACTCTTGTCCCCAAAGGCGATAATCGGTTCAACCTTTCATTTGGTGCCGCACTTGCGTTTGGTGTTCTCGTTCGGGAAATCGCTTATGACCCTCTTGAACAATTGATGTTGTTGTTGGTTATAGCAGCATACGGGCTTGCAATTCGCCAAGCCCTGTCCGGGGAAAAGAGAGAACTTTTGAAGATGCATATCGTTCAGGCCGTAGCTCTACACACCCTGGTGTCTTGGGGGCCTTGGGCTGCATGTTGTATCACAGTTCTTCTCGTCTCTATCCCGAAGGTAATTGTCAGTTTGAAAAAATGGACAGGACTTGAACGAATACACTCATCTCAACACTGGGTTTGGTTGTTTTATGTCATGGTTCCTTGGCTCATGTGGTTGTTGTGGTGGACGCTTTATGGACAAGTAAACGGCATTCAAACTTGTTTTGAAGGAGTCTGTCCACATCCTCGAGAACTCGATCCAGGTGCTGTTGCAGTTCAAGGAGGGTATTTCGCAGCTGGAAGCAGTCCATCAACAGCCTGGATGGTGTTCATGATAGCAAGCCCACTTTTGGTAGCCGCTTCAGTCATGATGATGTTTATTCGTGAGCAAGAAATTCCACTTTTCCCGTTTATACTTGCTCAATGCGCGCTTATTCTCGGCTGTCTCTGCCTTTACGCGTATTCTCCAACGTATCCAAGACTCATTTTTATGTTGACATGGCAGGCATTTTTTGCGCTCTTCCAAATTTTCTCTGCAGGTGTTGCAATATCTCTTCCAAGCCTCAAGAATCAATTGTTCACTTCAAGGCCCACCAATGAATGAAAATAATATCAGAGCGAAGACCAAAAGTAAGCCTCCGACAGTCAAAGCAACAAGTGAAGAAACCTTTCCACCTTCATGGTAAGGGTCTGGCATTTTTGCTCCTATGATAGGCCAAGCGATGAGGCACAATATCAGATTACAGAGTGAGAAAAGAAACAAATCATCACCACCGAAAAAGCGGTTTAACAGCGGATAGTCAACAATATCCATGTCGATCGTCAAAATGACGCATATGAGGAAGAAAAGAGGTAACAATGCTGGATAAATCAATCCCTTCCAAAAATTCGAATCTCTGAAAATTTTGATTTTCGAATCATTAGTGAAATCATCACTCATGCCGGATGGTATCGATTGTTAGATTTAGTGTTTGACCCTACAAAGGTCCTTTTACCAAATCGGTGAAGAGGTGGCGTTCAATATGACTCACTGCGAACCATCCTGAACACCAAGTATGAACACATGGGTTTTGTTGGACTGATATTTTTCCAACCCTCAAACAAAGATAATAGGCATCGTAAAAGAACAGTCTTCTCAATGGAAAAAATGTGGTGGCACTCCCAGAAAACAGACCATGAAGATGCCAACGATTCCGGTTCGGATATGAACAACGAACCCCCCCGTTCTCTCCCCGACAAGGATTTCACATCGGACCCCCCTGCAGGCAAGTCTGTCTTCGCTATGCTCCTTGTGTTAGGGTTGCCAGCGGTTATTTTCGGAGGGGCAGGGGTCGCTTTAATGGTCTTCTCAATAAGGAATCCTGATCACGAAGACGGCGGACTTGCAGGAGTTGTATGTTTTGGGATTCCCTTTTCATTCATTGGATTGTTGCTAATCCTCACGTTGCGTGCCGCCCTATCCGCATACCGCCTGCGCGTGCAGCACAGCATCGATCGACTGGTTTTCGAGTCTTCGTTTTTGGGGCGCGGATATCACTCCGAGGATAGGAGCCTCTCCGAAGCAGTCTACCTTGAGTACACCGAATCGTGGTATGAAAGAACAGACGAAGATGGGAGGACTACAAGGCGCATGAGTGTTGAATACATTGTCCACGGCCACTCGAGCGAGGAGGGGGAATGGGAGCTTGGTATCGAAGACTTGATTCTCAGGTTTGAGAATCATCGAGAAAAAGCCGGAGAGATAGCGGAAGCAATTGGCATTGAGTTCCGTGAATCAGACGCTTCCGAAGGCGTATAACCATATTTTGTCAGAAGAACAAGTGGCTTGGATATGTTAAGCATTCTTGCATTCAATTCGTCTGTAGACAAGGGTTCGCAGTGAGTCATATCCCTCGCTCGTGTTTGACTTGCCCTCAAATTTTGCAAAAAAACGGGTGAATATTTAAAAAAAATGCCATTCAATTCTTGTTATGAAAGCGTGGATGTGTATAACCACATTGCTTTTGTTGACGCTCATCCCCGCTACCTCCCTGGCGCAAACCGAACCTCAGCCAGAGGTTGACATCACCTGTACGGTGAGTGGGGACATGTCAAACGATCCTTACGACGACAGCTCGGGTCGGGCTCAGGTGGCTTGCGAGCTGCAAAACGATGACGTGTACGAGGTTGAGGTTGAAACCGACGTCGAATGGGTTTACACACATGACCACGACACTTCCTCAACCATCAGGGTCGGCGCAAATTCTGAAGAGCAGGTTTACTTTTTAGTGACCCCCAGCGAAACCGCTCAGGCAGGTATGGAAACCCTGACCTTCAAAGCAACGGTTGTGCAGTATGGGAACGTGCGCGAATGCACAAATTGCGAAACAACCACCGACACCGTTGATATTTTTCTTCGCCAGTGGACATATGTAGACTTGGAAATTCAATCCCAATCACCGGAGGGAACGTTTGACATCCCAATGTATGAAGATTCCTTTCAACCGTGCGAACAAGATGGTGACTATTCCCTGCAGACGAAAATTGCCGTGGACGGTAACCACGACTTTGAATCAGCCATTGGTTTTGAACGGCAATTTTATTCCTATTCAGGCATAGACTACAGCGATTTTGCGGTCGAGGTTCCTCAAAAAATCACGCTGGATATTGAGCCTGGTCAGAGCACGAGTGTGGACGCATCGTTCTCGCTTACCGTACGAGAAAATCAAACCGAGGATGTTTACGTTATTTTTGCCGTCTTCGCAGGCGAATTGGAGCATGTCAACGGCTACCTTGCCGAGGGTGACGATTACCTTGACGATTATTATACCGCAATTGATTTTGTATTCGGAGGTTGCGTCGTTGTCGGCCTAGACACTGAGAATGGGCAGAGACAGAGTTCAGACCCCATTATAATCGATGCCAGTTCAGACGACTCCTACATCTACCTCATTGCTGGTATTGCGGGTGCAACGACGGTATGCCTTTTGGTTGTCCTCATCGTTGTCCTTGTTCGGAAAAGCGATTGACTTTAGGACAGGGAGTAACCCCCGTGAATAATTCATAATTGTTTATTGAATTGTCAAACTTGTTT
>CALCOP010000197.1 GCA_937897365.1 uncultured euryarchaeote | reverse complement strand
CGCTACCTTGGCATGGTAGAGGCCCCGAGTTCAAATCTCGGCACGTCCACTCTCAATGATACTTGAGTCCACGAGAGTGGAGCATGCGCCACAAAAGAAAGAGCAACAAACGCTTCTTTTTGCCTTTTTCTTGGCATGCTAAGGCAAATTTGGGTGGTTCGGCTTTCTGCTCATGGTAAAGGTGGGGAACAAATCATTATTAGCAAGCGAGGAAGGTTGGTTTATTGTCAAGAGCAATCGAATGATGCTCTCCTCCCTAAGTTGCGTGAAAACATGGCATCGAACTACACTCCTCTCAAAAGGAAGACAAAAGTTGTGTTCGTACAACTCGGTTCGCCAAAAAATCCCACAACCAAAGAGGTTCGCAAGTATCTTCGCAGTTTTCTTGGCGACCCTCGCGTTGTCGACATCAATCCGTGGCTTTGGAAAATTATTTTGAATTGCTTTGTTTTACCTTTCCGACCAAAGAAATCTGCACAACTGTATGCTCGAATATGGGATGGAGAAAGTTTCCCTCTGATTACCAACACGGCCGATTTTACCGAACAAGTTCGTCATGAATTAACAACACTCGACCCGTCAGGATATGTTGAGGTAAATCACGCATTCCTCCTCTCGCCGCCTTATGTTCACGAAGTTTATGACAGCTGGGAGCAGGATTTAGCCAATGGAGTAGGAGCAACTAAATTGCTCGTCATTCCCATGTTCCCTCAATACTCTGAAAGCACCATTGCGTCTGGAATTGATGCTCTTGGCGGTGAACTTGCAAAGCGTGTCAAAATTCCGACGTTTGAAGTGATAACAAACTTCCATCGAACGCATGCCTTCATCGATAATTCTGTGCGCCAAGTCGATGCTAAGCTCAAAGAAATCAAAGATAGTGGCGTTCAACCCGACAAATTAGTCATCTCATTTCACGGAATGCAAAAGCGAAGAATTGTCGAAAAAGGTGATGATTACTATCGCCACTGCTACGAAACATTTCGACTCATTGTTGACAGACTGGAACATTTGGATCCAAGCGATGCTGTAATGACCTTTCAAAGTCGATTTGGGTCTGAAGAATGGATTACGCCGTATACAGAGCGCGTTGTTGAAGATTTAGTCAAAGATGGTAACAAAGAAATCGTCATTTACTCCCCGAGTTTTGTCGTCGATTGTCTTGAAACAACTGACGAACTCGGTCATGAATTGGTAAACGAAGCAAAGGAATGGGGAGGAAATGTTCATCCAGTCGAATGTCTCAATTCCAATTTACAATGGTGCAAGGATTTCGCCAAATACACGTTCACACAAGCCGAAGGGTCTGCTCAAGACAAAGAAGACATTGAATATCAGCTTCAAGCGGCTGACTACGACGAAATGAAGCCGCAAGAAATGAAAAGCGATGATTAGAAGAGTTCGGCCACACGTTCTGCTTCGTCGACCACATGCGTGATCGATACGCCACTTGCTCCCCATCCGACATAACTGCAATCGATGGATTTTTGAGAAAGTTCCTGCATGTAGCCTGGAGGGTAACTTGGAATCGTTTGAACGCCTAAGTTTTGGAAAAGTGATGGTTTCTTACGACTAAGGTTTGTTTCTATAGAATCTATTATTTTACGTTCATCGCCATCCCACCGTGAATGCGGAACCATAATTCTGAACAAACGATGACCATCTGGTGCACGTTTTGAATGATGGAGGTCGCTTTCATGAAGAATACCGCTCATTGGGTGAGATGAATCAGGAATTAATGTCCCATATCCGTGTTTGATGTGTGCGACATCCTCATTGCGAAAACCGACAGCAAATACACTCAATTTTGTGAGCGTTCTGTTCTCTTCAACAACCGGAGCAGTCCAAAGAACCGACTCGAGAGGCACGTCAAATTGGCTCGCAGCTGCTTGAGGAGACTCAAGCATTTGGCCAGTGATGAGAGTTACATTGTCCATAGATTTGAGTTGTTTGTGCAATGCCGAAGTGAGAGACTCCATACCGCCTTCAAGGGAAGCAACTGATCCCTTCTCCGGGGTGAAAAGTGGATATGAAGCGTTAATTCTTCGTTTTAGACTGGAGCGTTTGAGAGGTGGAGATGGGCCAAATTGAGTCAGTGAAGGCATCAAAAAATCGGCATCAACATGCTCTGAAGTGGTGTTGACGATACCGAGAGTCAATGCATCAGCAATTGGTTTGTGAGGAAGTAAAGCCGCAACCGATTCGCCCCCTCTCTTCGCTTTCCTCAATGCTCGTAAGAGCCGAATTGGACCAATTTTAAACAACGTTAATGCAGAGAGTCGATGCTTTTTGTGCCCAAGTAGGACCCAACGAGATTGAGCAGTCTTTCGAGAGGGTTTGAAGTGTTGAGAAAGACCGAGATCCTCAACCAATCTCCAAAAAGCAGGGTGGGCGCGAGTTGCATTAACCGCAAGGTCGCAAATCCATTCACCATCTGACCAAGTCGAAATGACCCCACCAAGTCGGTTCGACTTTTCAACAAGAATAATCTTCATCTGAGGTCGCTTTTGAGCGATACGGAATGCATTGCACATCCCTGAAAGACCACCGCCAACAATGACAATTTTCTCAGATTGAGACAGCTTTTCCTTTACCAGTAGAGGGCGTCGCATTTCAACACCGTGTTGAACCCAACTTGCAATGTCTGACATGCTAACATCCTACTTTAATCTGAAAGCCATTCACGTGGTTTTTTGAGCACCTGTAAAAGATGGTCTTCTTGACTGCCAGGTTTCACTTCATGACAATATTCCCAACGAGATGTAAGCGGGAGTGACATGAGAATACTCTCAATACGCCCGTTGGTGGTGAGGCCAAACTTTGTGCCCCGGTCATAGACCAAATTAAACTCAACATAACGACCTCGGCGAAGCTGTTGCCATTGTTTTTGCTCATCGGTAAATGGTAAGTCCTTTCTCTTCTCGAGGAGAGGGAGATAAGATGGCAAGAAGGATTGTGCACATTCGGATACGAATTTGAAACATTCTTCCTTACTCGCTGTATTCAAATCATCAAAGAAAATACCACCCACGCCTCGACGTTCTCCCCTGTGTGGAATGTTGAAGTAGTCATCGCACCACTTCTTGTAAGCAGAATAATCAGCCACTGGATGTTTGTCGCATGCCTTTTTTAGGACTTGATGGAAATGTACTGCATCTTCTTCAAACAGATAACTTGGCGTCAAATCTGCCCCTCCACCAAACCACCAACTTCCATGTTTCTTACCTTCACCTCGTTCAAAATATCGATAATTCGCATGAACAGTTGGAGCCATCGGATTATGTGGATGAAGGACCAGACTGATGCCTGTAGCAAAGAAATCCAAGTCTTTGCCTTGAAGTTCATGACCGCCACCCATTGTTTGTGCTGCTTGAGGACTCAAGGTTCCGTAAACGACACTTACGTTGACTCCAGCTTTTTCGAACACTTCTCCACCCGAAAAAACTCTGCTACGGCCGCCACCACCTTCTTCACGGGTCCATTCATCTTGGCGATAATCAACACCATCAATGACACGAAGTGCGTCGCATATGACATCTTGAATATCGTGCACCATGTCAATCATCGACTGACGCATGATTACTCACCTGTGATTTCTCTTAAAACAGTCTCAACACATTCAATTCTTGCAGAGGGGGCAAATCCATGACCCAAGTTGAAAATATGGCCTGGCTTATCTCCTGCTGCTTTGAGAACTTCTTGCGTAGCCATACGTGCCATGTCTGTCGAACCATGAAGCAGAGAGGGGTCCAAGTTCCCCTGGAAGGCAAGTTGGTCTCCAAATTGAGCACGATTTTCGGCCAAATTATCCCTCCAATCCAAGGAAATAGCGTTAACATCGAGTTCTCGAATGGCAGAATGCAGATGTCCAGAACCTTTGGCGTAATGTATCAGGGGAACGTTTGAATCAACCTTTTCTCGAAAAACTTCAATGGTTTTCTGTGTTGCAGGCATGGCAAACTTGCGGTAGGTTTCAGGGGAGAGAAGTCCAGCCCATGTATCGAACACTTGGACAGCATCAGCACCTCCATGATTGACCTGGTCGGCGAGAAGACCGCCAACAATTTCACCCATTTTCAGGAGGAGGTTTTCTGCCTCATTCGGATTAGAATAGATTTTCGCCCGAGCGTTATGGAAGTCTTTGTCACCAGTACCACCGGATAACAAATACATACAAATGGTCCAAGGTGATCCAACAAATCCCAACCTTGCTTTTGAATCACCTATTTCTTCACCGACGGCTTTCAATCCATCGGCAGCCCAAGGGGAGTGCTTACGAGCATTGAAATCAATCCAATCGTCAACGTGGGAGAAATCAAAATCACTGATTCGGATTCCACCGCCATATTCCACATCATAGCCGAGACTGGGGAGTGGAGTGAGAATATCACTGAAAATAATCGCAGCATCGATGCCTTTGTATCTCTTTAGAGGCTGAAGTGTGATATCTGTGCAAAGGTCGAGATCCATGCATCTCTCCCAGAAAGAGTGTTGTGCTGCTATCTTTCGGTATTCGGGCAAGTGCCTACCTGCTTGTCGCATGAACCAAACTGGTGTCCGGTCGACTGGCTCAAGGTTCAAAGCGGAAACAATACGCTCCTTTCCGTTCATATTACCACTCCATTTCCTCAAGCACTTCATCCAACGCTTTCGCCATTCCGAGAATATGCTTTTCTTCATGGACAGTTGCAATGAAACCGATTTCATAGGCTGATGGTGCCAACATGTATCCTCTCTCGAGTAATCCTTTATGCACATCGGAATATAATTTACCAGCATCGCTGGGAATGAGATCTACTCGGGCAGGAGGTTGAGCTGAACTTGGTGAGAACCAAAACAAACTCCCTCGGCGCATGAGCCTCATTGGATGGCCATGTTTTTCGAGAACAGGTTCAACACACTCGTCAAGTACTTTTCCGAGGGCTTCGAGGCGGTCATATGCACCTTCATCCAGAAGATCAAGGGTAGTAATTCCGGCAGCCATCGCAAGCGGGTTTCCAGAAAGAGTTCCTGCTTGATAGACAGGGCCGAGAGGAGATAATTTTTCCATAATCTCACTTCGAGCCCCGTAAGCACCAACAGGTAGACCACCACCGATGATTTTACCCAGTGCAGTGATGTCTGGAGTGACACCAGAAATATCTCCATAGCTGCCATCCTTGAAACGGAATCCACTGATGACTTCGTCAAAAATCAGCAAGGCACCGTGTCGATCACAAAGTTCTCGTAATTTAGCGAGGTATTCGTGGCGTTGTACCAAAAGACCGTTGTTAGCAGGAAGAGGCTCGATGATGACAGCAGCGATTTCATGACCATGTTCGTCAAACAAGTAATCGACCGCTTGGTCATCATCCAATGGTGCAATGAGCGTTGTAGCAACCGTGTCTTTTGGAATACCGGGGCTACTTGCGATTCCGAAAGTAGCTAAACCACTTCCTGAACTGACCATCAATGAGTCAACATGGCCGTGATAACAGCCTTCGAATTTAATCAAAAGGTCTCGGCCAGTATATCCGCGTGCAAGACGAACTGCGCTCATCACTGCCTCGGTTCCTGAGGACACAAATCGTACTTTATCCATATGAGAAAATCGTTTCTTTACTCTTTTCGCTAACTCAATCTCCCCGGTGTGAGGTGCACCAAAAGACGTCCCTTTCTGCATTTTTTGAAAGACGGAATCAAGAATTTCTGGATGTGAATGGCCGTGGACGAGAGGCCCCCATGATTGAACAAAATCAACCAGTTCGTTACCGTCAACATCGGTAACAATAGCCCCAGATGCCTTTTCAAAATAAATAGGATTACCGTGAACTGACTTGAAAGATCGAACCGGTGAATTCACACCACCTACTAAATGCTCAAGGGCTTGGGTATGAAGCGAATCTGAATTTTTACGTTGCACGTTTACACCTCAGATCCAATGACGAGATACTGCCTCACGGGCATGGTAACTAACAACGATGTCAGCCCCGGCCCTTTTGAATGAATGGAATATCTCACGGACCATTTTACCGCGAGATTCATCTGATGTGGAAGACATAACAAGTGAGTATTCTCCACTGACATTGTATACCGCGACAGGACGAGTCACAGCATCTGCAACGGTGCGAACAACATCGAGATAGGTCATAGCCGGCTTAATCATGATGATATCTGCACCTTCTGCTTCGTCGCTTGCAGCCTCTAAAATCGCTTCTCCATACCCTGAACGTATATCCATTTGATGACTACTTCTGTCACCGAAAGAAGGGGATGAATCAGCAGCATCACGGAACGGTCCGTAAAAGGACGAAGCATACTTCACTGAATATGAGAGAATGCCCGTGTTGACAAAACCTGCATCTTCAAGAGCACTTCGGATTGCAGAAACACGGCCGTCCATCATGTCCGATGCCGAAACATAATCAGCGCCAGCTTGTGCATGAGAGACAGCAATTTTGCATAATTCAGAAACGGAGAGGTCGTTATCGATTTCTTCGTTGTGAATGATACCGCAGTGGCCATGATCAGTTGCAGTGCACAAACATACATCGGTCATGACAACAATGTCATTGCCAAATTGGGTCTTTAGTTCACGGATCACATTCAACAAATGCAAATCTTCAGAGGAAGCGGCACTGCCAGTGGCATCCTTTTGATGGTCTTCAAGAACTGCAAACAACATATGCGAATGGATTCCAATCTTCATATCTTCAGCAATCGTTCGTAGCAAAACATCCGAAGATTGGCGATGAATGCCAGGCATACTTGCGATAGGTTCGTCAACACCTTCACCTGCAACAACAAAGTGGGGTTGAACCAAGGAAGAACGAATGTCGTCACCGAAGTTCAAATCCCTTCGAGCATTCGTCCAGCGGTTGATTCGAGGCCTCAATTTCACAATTCCACCTCGTAATCTTTCCACCAGTTCGCAATAAATTTCGCTGTAGGTCCTTGAAGCACTTCAACCGTCGATTCGGAAAAATATTCCATGGAAGCAATTTCCTCTCGTGATGTTTTGCCCATGCACAATATATTTTTAGGTATGGGTAAGGAATTTTTCATCCATGCTTGAGCAGATGAAGGAGAGGAGAGAAGGAGTACGTCGTTTGCGCCCATATCGATTCCTTCAATTTCTTTCGCCTTATTTTCGTAGCCAATCCAAGATTGTACATTGAACCCGAGCGTGTTGAGAGAATCGACGAACTCATTTGAAGCCATGTTTGAGCGAGGAACCATCAGTTTGATACTACGATCAACCATTCGATCGATATAGTTGCTGAGTTCAGCCGAATTCCTCGCTTTTGCGCAGAGAGAAACCGTGACTCCTTGTTTGAAACAAGCTCTTGCCGTACCTTCACCGATAGCCAGCCATTGTATCCTGTTGAGGTCGCCGTTTTCTTTCGCGACCTCCAGAGCACATTTGGCAGCAAAGGGAGATGTTAGCACCAAGTACGGCCATTGTGAGCGAGCAGTCGATTTAGGAATAAACTCAGTAGGCCAATTTTGCGGTTGTGAGACAAGCTGTAAAACCGGTTTGTTCAAGACCGGTATTCCTTCATTCCCTAACACTCTTGCAAGTCGATTTGAATTGAGTGTAGAGATTAATCTTGCACCCTTGGAGGATGATTCAGGAGGGGATGGCAAAGGTTGGGTTGGTGGGGAAATGTCAAGAGACTTGAGTTCGCCATGATAGTGAACAATGTCAAATTCAAATCCATCACAAAAAAGTTCTCGCCAATTCTGAGGTGATATTTTTATCGAAGCATTTCCAGAATGAACTTTTATTCCTGCTGGATAAAGGCAACCACCACCGATTGAGGATAAGACATGTCGCTCGTTTACAACATCTTCTTCAGTCTCAGGGTGATTCAAAATGTCTCGAATCTCTTGGAGCGAGGACACTTCTTCAGAACGACAATGAACGGAGATGGAACCCTGTCCTGGAGCAGTAGGCCATTCTGAATCGCTTATTCGAACCGCACCTAATTCAAGAATCCACGATTCGAGTGCATCGATTTCATACAAACGGCGAAGGCCAATTTCAGCCAAAATAATGCAGTCTACTCTCTTTTCTTGCAACCTTTTCAATCGAGTCTCAATTTGTCCACGAACGGCAATTGGCATGATGTCTGGCCGTTTGCTTAAGAGAAACGATTGGCGACGGCCGGATACCGTACCAACCATTCCAGATTCAGGGATATATTGCAAGACATGTTCCAATTCTGATTCGTCTGAATTGTTGAATAATTCTTTCAAAGATTGTGAAGCCTCAGTTTTTTCAAACAGCAGAAGATCCTGTGTGCATCCTCGTTCAAGGTAAGCGATGTTCGAGATTGATTCGTCAAGGTCGACCGGTACATCTTTACTTGAATGGACTGCAATATCGATATTTTTAGTCATAAGTTCAGCATCAACTGCATGGATAAATTGGCCAACAGACGTGGCGAGGTCACCTCCAACTGATTGGTCACCTTGCGAAGAGATGCCGACAATTTGGGTCTCAAATCCATGAGATTCAAGTTTTTCTTGAACCTTGTTCGCCTGCCACATGGCGAGTGTTGAAGTCCTCGTCCCGATTCGGATTTTATTCAAGATGTGGCCTCCGGTAGGGTTGATTTTCCGTTGATGTGAAGCATAGCATCAGTGACATCAGTAACCACCCTACCGATGAGATTTGGATTAATTGTCCTTTCAGTGTCCCGAATGATCTGTTCCAGTTCATCACTTCCAAAAGGACGGCTTTGATTGCAAATCCATGTAGCAATCTCGCGAGAAAAGGGGGCCATTTGGTTATCTTTTTCGTCTACATATTCGGTAGACTTCCACTCCTCGGATAGTGACTCGAGGGTCTTGTAAATGAATGCTCTAAATTTGGATTGTGTTCTGTCAGTTAGTGCGCTCATAAATCTCTCTTGAATGCCCGTAAGGAGAACATCACTCTCTTGAACGGTTGAAGAATAATCCCACTCAACGCCGGCTTTGTGTGCCACTTTAATCCAATGATCCATACTATACAGGGTTTGATTTTCACTTAATCCCTCTGAGTCAATTGATGGTGGCCATGAAAAGTCCATAATCGTTGAACTCACCGGAGGCAGAGGGCGGTCTTGATTATAGGTCGGGTCAATATTACGTATGGTCGAAATGATGAGTGAAGGTTCTCCAGGTTGAGAATACCATTCATCAAAGCTCATCATACGAACCTTCGACGCAATATCTGGATTGCGAACTTTTGAGACTTCTGGGTTACGAGTTACTACGGTTATGTCTGTTTGACCAAAACCAAGTATTGTTTCAACCGCTTTTATGCCCATTCCGCCAAAGCCAAGAACAACGGAAGTGAGGGTTTTTTCGATAGAAATCAATTCCTCAATAGCCGATGTGGCAAGATTCAACATCGACTCAGTTGTTTGATTAAATCCGAATTCTTTTCTGAGCATTCGATTCGCTGCGACAACGTGATCGAAAAATACGCCGTTCATTTCGCTAAGAAGACCATTTTTGCGATGGAGGGATACCGAGCCTCTGAATTGAGCCATAACTTGTAATTCACCGAGAATGAAGGAGTCAAGTCCACTACAAACTTTGACAAGTTGACGCCAAACATCAATGCCGGAATATCGGTCAAATGGCGCCTCATGGAGTCCTGTAACGTCAAGAACGCTTTGTTCAAGAACATCACATCCGACTTCAAATCCCACGTAGAGGACACGATTACAAGTCGAGAGTTCAAAGATGTCAGAATTGAGTCGTTCACGGATATTCTGAATAAACAGAATACGCTCTTCTTTTGAGTAGCCTTCTGTCGTCATTGCTTTGACTTTATCAACATTTATTGAATTGATTTTCATTGAAATCATACTTACGTTATTCATCAGTTTGAGAGGGTCTACAGTAACTCCGTTAACGGTGTGTACAGTCGAAGATGATAGAAATTTAGTCAAATCAATTTTAGGGGGTCCTAAATTATCCATTTTCTCCCCTCTTGACACCCTAACGGTCGACCTTTATCAACCATCCAGTTTCACGGGCTGAAAATTATCAATCTGAAACAAAATTTTTCCACCTTCTCATATAGTCAACAAAAACCGGACTGAGTTCCACATCAAGTAAATGCTGTTCGCTAAAAGGTGGGCGCTTTGGTGAATAATCGGGGTCGTCAAGATGCTCTGGCCAATTCGGATGGGCGATCGCAACTCGGGCGACTCCAACTAAATCTGCTCCTTCGCCCATCAACCATTGAGCATCTTTGGAAGTCCAAACTGCACCCGTAGAAATGAGAGGTATGTGATTGGGAACAACTTCCGCAAATCGCCTGGTGAGGCTTCGGCCGTCTTCATCACCTGCAACATCTTGGAAAACGTCCCAGCATGAGATATGGAATAAATCAATATCCATGGCACAGAGTATTTTAGCCAACTCAAGACTTTCATGTAAGAAAATACCGGCCTTTTCAATGAGCGGTGAAATGCGTATAGCGATGATAAAATCGGGTCCAGTGGCGTGGCGAACCGAAGTAATCATATCGCGAAGGAACTTACTTCTTCCAGACAAATCTCCGCCCCACTCATCGTCTCGACGATTGGTTACACTGCCCAAAAATTGGCAAATCAAATACGAGTGTGCCCCATGCAGCTCAACACCATGAAATCCCGCCTTTTGGCATCGAACTGCAGCATCAGTGAACGACTGAATCATGTCAAGTATCTCCTGATGAGTAAGTTCACGAGTGAACAAACCGTTCATCCCATCTTCAGTATTTTCACTTGCAGAAACCGGTTGCACACCATTAATTGATTGAGGTGCACGCATTCCTCCGTGAAATATTTGAGCGAGACTTAGTGTTCCTGTTTGGTTGAGTTGTGTTGCCATCTTCGTCAAACCAGGCAATTGGTGGTCACCCCAAACGCCCATTTCTCCATCCCAACCTCGTCCATGCTCAGTGACATTAGCCGCTGCAGTCGTCGTAATTCCAAATCCTCCTTTGGCTCGACGAGTAAGCCACTTGATTTCCTCGTCAGACAGCGTTCCATCAAGATGACTTTGTTTGTTCGTCATTGCTGCAAGCACGCTTCGGTTCAGCAAAACATGTCCTGTTCTCGGCAGGGTGAATTGGCTTGAAGGTCCCACACATCCAGCAAGGCCA
>CALCOP010000196.1 GCA_937897365.1 uncultured euryarchaeote | reverse complement strand
TGAAGCGTTCAAAATAGCTGTATTGATTCCTACCATCAACAATGCCGTTGAACTGGAAGTCGTTCTTGAACGCCTCTCCAAGCAGACATACCCCGGCATCGAGGTCGTCATTTCTGATTCAAAATCGAAGGATAATACGAAAGAAATCTGTGAAAAATATGGTGCAACATGGCTTGATGACCCATCTCGAAACCGTGCGAATGCCTGTAATTTCGCATTGGAGCAAATGGATCATGACCTCGTCCTGTTCACCGATGATGACACAATCCCCCCCCTTGATTGGGTTGAAAAATTGGTTCGCTGGTTTGATGACCCTGAAGTTGGCGCAGTTGGAGGTCCGAACTTCGCACCTGATGAAGATCCGTTTGGGGCAAAGTGTGCCGATGTTGCATTCTGTACGAAGTTCATGACTGCGGGAACCCGCTACGGAGCACAACCGAAAGGAACTCTTGTTCCTATCACACATAATCCAGGAGTGAATTGCGCTCATCGTATGGCGAACTTGAGAGAAGTTGGCTTCTTTGAAGATGGTTGCATAGGAGCTGAGGATGTCGTATTAGATGCAAAGATTCAGCGGGCTGGACACAAGTTATTCATCGACCCTGAAAACGTCATGCCGCATCGACGTCGTCGACCATTCAGACCTTACATGAAGCAAATGCGAAACTATGGATATACTCGAATGGTGGCAAATAAGCGATGGCCCGAAATCGCAGAATGGTCACATACCGCTATTGGATTCTTCCCAGTATTGGTTACCGTTGCCCTACTTGCAATGCTTTACGGCGCCCTCACTGGCGGAGCAGATGCTGAACTCTGGTTTTCACTTAGCGGAGAGTGGAATCTGTCACGTATCGCATTCCACATACCGCTGGGATTGGTCTGCCTGTATATTGCCATAAGTTGGTTAGGTGCAGCCATTGGGACATCGCCTCACCGTTCTATTGGTACGGTCTTCCTTGCGCCGCTGTTCGTCTTCTTGGCACACTGGGCTTACGGCCAAGGTGTCATCAAAGCATGGAGAGAAATCCGACGCACCGGTGGTAAAGCTGGTGAAGGTTCTCAAATTGACGACCGTGTGCGCACCGCTTAATCGCAGATCTTCACAAAACCACTTACCTTGCCCGAATTGAAGGGGAAGACCTTTGATTGATTAGTGTGGACTCAAGGCATGGCCAGTCGACTACAGCAACGGTTGGCGGAATTAGATAAACCCAGTGAACTCACTGATGAAGAGGAAATTTGGTCACTCATTCGCTTAACATTGGTGTTGCTACGAATCGTGCTTTTCGTCGCAATCATCGCTGTTTCAGAATTGATGGAGAATTATTCAATCTACAATTTGTCAATGGCATTATGGTCAATAATCATCGGAATACCTCTGTTCATTCTTCTGTCGATGGCGATTATCTTTGGTGATCGGGCAATTAAGGATCGTCAACCGAGTAAACCTGAAACAAGCATACTCCGCCCGATAAAAGAGCGACTCTAAGAGTCTGATGCTGTGGATGTAAGTCCTGCCATATCACCTGTTTGAATGGTCCATTGACTCGCATATATTCCGTTGGCAGCGACCAAGTCATCATGGACACCTCGCTCAACTACAGCCCCATCAACCATTGAAAGAATTTCATTTGCATTACGAATAGTACTCAGCCTGTGAGCGACAGCAATCGTGGTTCGATCACTGCCACTGGCTAGAAGGTTTTGTTGTATTTTTCGTTCTGTTTCTGCATCGAGAGCGCTTGAGGCCTCATCGAGGATCAGTAAACTTGGCTGCTTGAGCAGTGCACGCGCAAGAGAGATTCGAGCCCGTTGTCCACCACTTAATTTAGCACCTCTATCACCAACCATGGTATCCAAACCACTCTCCAATTCTTGAATGAAATCCCAAGCACCTGCGAGTTTAAGAGCAGCATCGAGCTCTTGGTCTGTTGATTGTTGATTGTATCGAACATTGTCGCTGACTGTGCCGTAGAAAAGGAACGGTTCTTGACTGACAAACCCAATCTTATCTCGAACAGACTGGAGCGTGAATTCATTGATTGATGTGCCGTTAATCAAAACATCACCACTGTCTGGAACATAGTAACGCATCAAGAGTTTGAGAATGGTCGTTTTTCCAGCACCTGTGTGGCCCATGACTCCAAGGAAGTCACCGCCTTCCGCCTTGAAAGAGATTCCACCTAAAACTTTGACAGTGGTTCCCGGATAGGTGAAATGAACGTCTCTAAATTCAACGGAAACAATAGATTCATCCAACTCAATAGCATCTGGTTCATCAAAAATTGTCGGTTCTAAATCGATGGTTGCAAAGACACGCTTCGCAGCCGCTTCGCCTCGCTGAAGTTGATTGATTAAGATGCCGAAGATGAACATCGGCATCGTCATTCTCGTGCTGATAAGCAGGAAGGTAACCAATTCACCCGTTGAGATTTCACCAGTGCTTGCCAACCAACCACCTGCAGTAACCAACAGTCCAAAGGCAACTCCTGCAATGACGTAAATCATCGGTAAAAATCGATTTCGGTCTCGACTGGCGCCCATGGCTTGGTCTCGATAATTACCTGATTCCCGTGCGACACGCTCCGATTCCCACACCTGAGCGTTGTATGCTTGAACAACTGAAATACCGGAGATGAGATTTTCTAAAACCGCATGTATATCTCCGGTTGATTCGCGTTGCTTTCGATATTTCCGCTGTACACGGGTAGAAAACCAATACACGCAGGGGATAATGAAGAGAATGGGTCCGAACAAAATGCCTGCCAACTTGAGTGACATTGAAGCGAGAATCACAAAGGCAGTAAGGAAAGTAAACACGATCCGAATGATCGATGTCGAAGAGTCTGAGACAACGTCTTCCAGCTGATTGACATCACTGGAAAGCACCGACATCAGTTGCCCTGTTTGACGCATATCATAGTAAGAGGCCTCCATAGCGATGAGAGAACGAGTGGCGTCCATGCGTAAATCGTGCTGGATGTTGTAACCAAGAGTTTGCCATGAATATTCTGAGACGCCTTGGAAAAAAGCAAGCATCACAAAGCCAGTGAAAATCATTACACCGTACCCTACAGCAGGTTCTGAGTGGATGGAAGTCACCACATCTTGGATAAACATCGGTCCAACCATCACATCAGATGTGAAGTAATCAACCGCCCATCCGATGGCAACGAAAGGAACGAGGTCCACGATACGCGCGCATGCATTACCAAGGAAACCGGCCAGAAGGCGACGAGGGTATCGTAATGCGTAAGGGATAACTCTCCAAACCTGACTCCCGAGAACTTTCGTTTTCTCTTCAGGAGGTTCGATACTGAGAGAATCCTGTCGATTCTCCAAGCCCCCCTCACCCGCCATAATCACACCGCACAATCCGTTCCACTTGAACCCTCTCGATGAGCACACTTTGCTGCCGTTGAAACCAATCATTCATGTGGGAGTCGCGACTGTGCTTAACCATGACGCGAACGAAAAGCATGCAAGCCATCGTTTTCTCGGCCTTGATGTTAATCCAAGTTCTCGCCCCAATCACGTATGCTGCACCGTCCTCGACGCCTGATGTAACGGTTGAGGCAGATATCGATTATGACCTATTCAATTCATTCGGTCTCTCTCCATCAGGAGACCTTGCAAATGGATGGTTTGACGCTGAACAAGGCGTAGGCGAACTCAACCTTCTGCACCGAGATGCAGGTGTTGTTGCACTCGAAGATTGGAAAGAATGGACCGGTCAAAACTCAAAACTGAACGGATGGTATGTTCTTACCCATGAATACCCAATACCATCTGAATGGATGAGTCAACTGGAAGATGTCGGTATCGATTGTTTTTCCTTTTTACCACCAAACGGCCTCCATTGCCAACTTCAGTCGAGTTCAATTCAAACCTTGTCAGAACTCAATGTCGAAGGAATTGTTCAACTCGACCACACCGATAAGATGCGAGATGTTCTTCTTGAAGCCATAAGCGGCAACCATGACTACAGTTCGTTCTCATACTCCGCTGAAGGAAAAGCGATTGTCGACCTGGTTCTTTCAGGAACTGAATTGCCAGAAGGTATTCACCAACGAAATGACATCACAATTGACTCATCTGGCGGCAGATTTGCTACTGTATTGGCCCAAACCAGCGGAATTGTGTGGCTGGTAAATCAAGGCGGAATCGAGTTTGTTGATTTGACGTATATTCCAACTATAAGCAATAATATTGCGGGATCGATTATCAATGCTGATGATGTTAAAGACGCTACTGCTATGACAAATGCAAACTCTTCTTGGAACGGGTTAGATGGAACTGGAATGGTCGTTACCGTTGCAGACACTGGCTTGGATAACGGAATCAATAACACGGGCATGCACCCTGATTTTAAAGACCACATCAAGGGAATATTGTCGCTTCCTATACCGGCTTCACGTTGCACTTGGACTGGCGGTTCACCCGGATCGTGCGATGATGGTGCATCTGATACAGATGGACATGGAACCCACGTTGCAGGTTCTGCGGTTGGGGACGGCACACTTACCTCTACAAACGCAGGCATAGCCCCGGAGGCACAATTACTGTTTCATGCAATAGGACAAGGTGCCCCAGGTAGTTTGTCCGGCATTCCGAACAATGTTGGCGACATGTTTGACATGGCAGTTGCAAATGGAAGTCGAATCCATACAAATTCGTGGGGTTCGTGCTTCGTTGATTCATTAAACAACTGTAATGATTGGGGGCGCTACACTGCCCGTTCGGCGCAAATCGATTCGTCTGCACGAACCAATGACGAACTTGTGATACTGTTCGCTGCTGGCAATGATGGTGCTGATACCAACGCCGATAACGATAATGAACAAGACACTCTTTCATTTGAATCAACATCGAAAAATGCAATCATTATTGGTGCCAGTGAAAATTTCAGGCCCAGTTCTGGCTGGCCTTCAGACAACATCTCTGGACTCGCGTATTTTTCGAGTATTGGACCGGCTGACGATGGGCGAACAAAGCCTGACTTCTTAGCACCAGGGACTGCAATCCTGTCAACTCGTTCACGAAGCAGCGCTGGAACAGGGAACTACGAACAATTACAAGGAACGAGCATGGCCACACCCATCGCTGCTGGTTCTACTGCCCTTCTCCTTCAGCACCTCATTGATAACCGAAACTTGGCCTCACCTTCATCATCTCTTGTCAAAGCCATATTTGCGGCCTCTGCTCATGACATGATGGGGCAACATTCCTCGTCATCGATCGGTGCAGGAAGAGACGCACCGAACGTCTTTGAAGGCAACGGAAGATTGGATTTATGGTCAGCAATGAATGCCTCATTTGTCGAACAAGAATCGCTTACTACCGGCGATGAGTTAGGATGGAGTTTTGCTGTGCCTCTCTCCGCACCTGATTTGAGGATCTCTCTGGCCTACATCGATCCAGCAGCAAGTTTGACAGCTTCAACCCAGTTGGTTAATGATCTCGACTTAGCCATCAAAGACCCTTCGGGAACATGGACGAATTTCACTGGGAATTTGAATAACCTTCGAGTTGCAGACTTTGCAAACCCTGCTCAAGGTTCTTGGGAGGTTCACGTCCTTGGTACAAGTGTTGCCATCGGCGGCTCGCAATTCTTTTCACTTGCCATGAATGCCGAATATACGCTCGTTAACCTAACAGAAGATGCAGATTTGGATGGAACCGAGGACAGTCAAGATGACTGTGCTTTCACTGCAGGTACCTCAACTATCGATCGTGTTGGTTGCTTAGACACCGATGGTGATGGATATTCAGACCCGACAAGCAATTGGTCCATCATAAATGGAGCAGATTCGTTCATCAATGATAACACACAGTGGGTTGATCAAGACGGCGATGGGTATGGAGATAACCCATCCGGCAACAATGCTGACGATTGTATAACCGATGCTGGAACTTCAACTGCTGACAGATATGGATGCCCCGATCAAGACTTTGACACCTATTCAGACCCAGATTTGTCGTGGACTTCTGCCGGTAACGGTGCTGACAGCTGTCCAAGTGTATACGGCACCTCTGGAGGACTCGATGTAGCCTCCGGAACATGGGATGGTGATAGAAACGGCTGTCCTGATGCTGATGGTGACAAATACAGTGACCCAGACCCAAGCGGAACAAATGGCTCAGTTTGGCTTGTATCAAACGGTGCAGATGCTTATGTTGGTGACAGCACTCAATGGAAAGACACTGATGGTGATGGCTATGGAGACAATCCACCCCCTGCTCTCAACAGCGATGCTTGCCCTGCGGATAACGGTAATTCCCACATAGACCGACCCGGTTGCGTTGATACGGACAACGATGGATACTCTGATGCCGACACTTTGTGGCCCGCTCACCCCATTGGAACTGCGGATGCATTCCCGAACGACCCGACCCAATGGCTCGATTCAGATGGTGATGGTTATGGTGATAATCAGAGTGGAAACAATCCAGATGCATGTGTGAACGATGGGGCTGGAAGTGCCATTCGTTCGTCCATCGACCGTGTCGGGTGCCCGGATAGTGATGAAGATGGATATTCGGACCCAGATACAGGTTGGCCTGCCCACCCGATTGGTACTGCTGATGCATTCCCTATCGTTAGAACCCAATGGCGTGATACAGATTCAGATGGATATGGTGACAACCCTGCTCCTGCGGTCAATCCCGACGCCTGTGTAAATGTAGCTGGTACATCAACTATCGATCGAAAGGGATGCCCGGATTCGGATGGGGACATGTATTCTGACCCTGACCCACTCGGCAATAATGGCTCGGTGTATACCGTTAGCGACGGTGCAGATGTTTGGCCTAATGAACCCTCACAATGGGCTGACACAGATACAGACGGTTATGGAGACAATCCAAATGGAGTACTTCCTGACAGTTGTGTATCTGTTTCAGGAACGTCGACTGCGGACCGATATGGATGCACAGACTCCGATGGAGACACATACTCGGATCCCGATGCAGGATATACGGTACTTGATGGCGCTGACTTCGCCCCGAGTGACCCACTTCGATGGTCTGATTTTGATGGAGACACCTATGATGACCAAATTGACGATGATTGCCCGCTTTATTGGGGGAACTCGTCCGTAGACCGAACCGGATGTCCAGACACTGATGGGGACGGCACCTCTGATGCAGACCCGAATTGGACTCCAGCGTCGAACGGATCGGATGCTTTCAAGACAGACCCTACCCAAACGACCGATTCAGATGGCGATGGATTCGGTGATAATGCAACCGGAAACTTAGCAGATGACTGCCCAAGTGTGTACGGAGATTCATGGCAAAACAACACGTTTGGTTGTATTGATACCGACAAAGACGGCTGGGCTGATCATGAAGATTCGCACGTCAATGACTCGAGTCAATGGTCCGATACCGATAACGATGGGTTTGGTGACAACTTAGGTGGAACTACGCCTGATGCGTGTATCAATACCCCAGGAAACTCGACACTTGGCAACCGCATGGGATGTCCAGATACCGATGGCGATGGATGGGATGATGTTATCGACCAATTACCAAATCTCGCAAACCAATGGCTCGACCAAGACGGCGATGGATACGGCGACAATGCGACTGGTCCGCAACCAGATGCATGCCCTGGAGTCGTAGGAAATTCAACCATCGACCGATACGGATGTGTTGATGATGACGGAGATGGAATGTCAAACGAAAGTGATGCATTCCCGGACGATCCTACACGCACGCAAGATTCCGATGGCGATGGATTTGATGACCTTGAAGACGATTGCATACACGTAGCCGGAAACTCAACGAAAGACCGAAATGCCTGCCCTGATACTGATGGTGATGGTTATTCAGACCCCACTTTGCCAGACGGAAACACGTCTGGATGGGACAGTTCCAATGGTGCTGATGCCCTACCTCTCAACCCCACACAATGGATTGATAGCGACGGCGATGGATATGGCGACAACGCGACGGGAACCGAACCAGATGCCTGTCCTTCTCAAGAGGGATACTCCAATGTAGGCTCTTATGGATGCCCTGACGGAGACAATGACGGAACTTCTCAAAGTGATGACGCGTTCCCAGACGAACCAACACAGTGGTCCGACGCAGACGGTGACGGGTATGGTGATAATCCAAATGGAACTCAACCGGACAATTGTACTTCTGTCATTGGAACATCATACCTCGATGTCTTTGGATGCCCGGATGCCGATAGTGATGGTGCAAGTAATGCAAATGACTTGTGGATCAATGACCCTACGCAATGGTTTGACTCAGATGGCGACGGATTTGGAGATAATACCGGAGGAACTGACGGCGACTACTGCCCTACAGAATACGGAACCGCTCATCTCGGTAATGCTCAAGGATGCGTTGACAGTGATGGTGATGGCTATGCAGATATGGATGATGTCTTCCCGAATGAACCAACTCAATGGGCAGATTCGGACGGTGACGGATTCGGCGACAACGTCACCTCTGGTGCTTCTCGCCCAGACCATTGGGTAAACGATCCAACTCGAAATGTGGCTGAAGCTGACCTCTCATGCACGCCTGAAAACATACAACTCGACCTTGCTGGCGAAGATTATTTCTCCTTCAGTTGCACAATTGTTAGTGCATTAAACGATGTCACAATCCGGGTCGAATGGCAGCAAGTCTCCTCGATTATTGCAGCAACACAAATACATGTTTTGTCATTCACTGAAACAACAGGTTTGACGCAAACAGTTGTGTTCCGTGGCGAAGGTCGTAGCAATGGAAACTTCCAGATGTATGTGTCGATTAAAGAACCCGGGGTCGATTTCGCAATGGATTCCGATTCGGTAAACCTCGTTATCTTTGACTCAAGAATCGTCGATGAAAATGATTTGGTTTCAGATCAATCGAGTTCGGTCAACCAAGTATTGGAAATGCCAATCGTTCAAGCAATGATTGGTGGATTGGTACTGTTCTTCCTCATGGGCATGCTCATTATTCGCGGAAATGCATCCAAAGCACGACTTGCAGAAGAACGTACCGAGCACGCTCGTGAAATTATCGCTTCCCGTATGGCTCGGATGAACAATCCATCCCCTCCGCAACTGCGACAAGCGTTTGGTGTAGATGGACGGGTTCCACCCCCTCCACCGCCTCCGCCTCCGATGCCGTGATTGGTAGTTGAAAGACCGATTCACTCAAAGAGGAGAGGCGTCTCGGACAAATATTCACATCATGCGGATATGGTGTAGTGGTAACATAGGAGGTTTCCAACCTCTTGTCGCGGGTTCGACTCCCGCTATCCGCACCTTGATGCACAACTTCGGTATGTCGGAGTTAAACCAAACCCTCTTGACTATTCTCTCATTGGTGAGTCCATGTGGACGGAAGAACATCGCCAGTGGGAGCATGTTGATTTTCGTTCACTGAAAGAAGGAAATGCCTTTCCAAAAAATTTCATGTGGGGGGTTGCGACTGCATCCCATCAAATCGAAGGTGGAAATACCAACAACTGGTCAGCCTTTGAGCCTTACTCGAAAAGTCAACAATTAAGCGGTGATGCTTGCGACCATTGGAATCGAAGAGAAGAGGATGTTTCACTCATCAAAGAACTCGGAGTGTCACACTACAGATTTTCAATTGAGTGGTCAAGAATCGAACCGCAGGAAGGGCAGTTCGATTCCGAAGCAATCCAGTGGTATTCGGATTTGGTCGATGAACTCTTGATTCAAGGAATTCAACCAATGGCAACTTTACACCACTTCACTCAACCCCTGTGGTGGGATGAACGTGGGGGTTTTGAAAAAGAAGAAAACATCGCCGGATGGGTCAACTTTTGTTCACTGATGTTTGAACACCTGAGCAACCGTGTTGAATGGTGGTGCACAATCAATGAACCAGCAGTCTATGCAACGATGGGGTATGTCTTAGGGGAGTTCCCGCCCGGTGTTCGCTCGTTCAAACGAGTTCGAACGGTATCGCTCAACTTAATGCGTGCCCACGCACAATGCTACCGTACTCTCAAAGGAATGAAAAATGGCGACAAATGCCAAATTGGGTTGGTAAAGAACATCAACATTTTCGATCCCTATCGCCGTTGGAATCCCCTTCATTGGATGCAGGCAAAAATTCTTGATGGCATGTTCAATAAATGCTGGTTAAAATCGCTGAGAACTGGAAAATTCAAACCTCCATCTGCCCTCTTTTCAAAGAGGATTGAAGGACTTCAAGGCAGCAGTGATTTCATTGGCGTGAATTATTATACGCATTTGTTAACCACGCCATTCATGCCAACAAAAGTTGAGATTGACCCACTTATTCGACCGTGGGAGCAGAGAACGGATTTTCGATATCCGATGTATGCGGAAGGACTTCGTCGAGCTTTTGATATGGTTACAAACCTGAATATGCCGATTATCGTCACCGAAAATGGAGTTGCCGACGACGATGATGACATGCGGCCCGAACATATACGAAGACATCTGCTGATTACTGCAGAAGCCATTGCAGATGGAATTGACGTCCGTGGATTCTATCATTGGAGTTTGATGGATAATTTCGAGTGGGCGGAAGGATATGACCAAAGATTTGGATTGTATCATGTGGATTTTGAGACAAAAGAAAGAACCCTCAAAGAAAGCGGCCACGAATATGCTGCCATTGTCAAATCCCACACAGCACCTCAATTGGTCGTGATGGCAGGGGGACTGGGTACTCGCTTAGGAAATGTATCAAAAAAAACCCCAAAATCACTGATTGAAGTACATGGGAAACCAATGCTTCATCATATTCTTGAATGGGCAAAAGCACAAGGATGTATGCATGTATTGATTCTCACAGGACATCTCGGCGAACAATTTGAAGGAATTACTCATCCAGGAATGGCACTGACTTTCCATCAAGAAAACGAGCCACTTGGAACCGGTGGTGCATTATGGAATGCAAAGGAACTGCTTGAACAACGTTTCCTTCTTGTATGGGGTGATGATTGGCATCCGATAGAATACAGACCATTGATTAAACTTCACGAATCTTCAAATTCGCCTCTTACAATGACCGTTACTCAAGTTCATGATTCGAATAACCTCAGGCATGAAAATGGACGACTC
>CALCOP010000195.1 GCA_937897365.1 uncultured euryarchaeote | reverse complement strand
CCCGCCGAACCCGTTATTCTCCTGCAGCAATGATTGCATTCTATGATAAGATTCTCCGACAGATTGAGCGCCAGCAAGGAGACGTATTCACAAAGCGTGTCAAATTGAACAAGGTACAAAAAATAAGTTTAGCCGCTGCTGTTTACATGCGACACAGAATCCTTCCTTCATTCCTTGACCCAATCTGGTCTGGACTTGCGAGAATCGGAATTCTTCCTGCGGTTTGATTAGATTGGACATGTAGAATGCCCTATCAATTTGTAGAACGGGCAAAATCCGAATGCTGAGGTGAGAACGCCCCACACACCAACAAACAGCAGAAGGATATCCCAGTTAATATCTGATGCATAGTCGATTGCAACCATGCCAAGGCCGGCCGTGACTCGAACAATCCGATCGGTTAAACTCAGGTTCACGCCAACAACTCATTTTGAAATCAAGCCCAAGAGCATATAAAAGCCTGTTTCGATTGCTCGGGCGTAGTTAAGCTGTGCGAAACTCAAACCGTTCGAGTGAATGCTTGAATTCCAGTGATGTATCGGCCGATAATCAGGTTGTGGATATCGTGAGTGCCTTCATAGGTCTTCACCGATTCAAGGTTTGCCATGTGGCGCATGACCGGATATTCGTCAAGTATTCCATTCGCCCCATGAATGTCGCGAGCAACACGGGCAATCTCGAGAGCGATGTCGACATTGTTCATCTTCGCCAGTGAAATTTGCTCGTTAAACCAAGTTCCATCATCCTTCTTTCGACCCAAGTGATATGCCAAAAGTTGTCCTTTGGTAATTTCTCGCAGCATCCAAGCCAATTTGTTTTGCACCAGTTGGTATGATGCGATTGGATGGTCGAATTGAATGCGTGAGAGAGCGTAGGTTTTCGCACTGTGGAAACATGACATGGCAGCCCCCAAAGCACCCCAAGAGATTCCATACCGAGCGTTGTTAAGGCATGAGAAAGGACCTTTCAATCCCTTTACATTTGGCAGAATTCTGTCTTTTGGAATTTTACAATCTTGGAAAACCAATTCGCTTGTAACCGAAGCTTTGAGTGAATGTTTACCCTTCATTTCAGGAGCAGTATATCCTTCATCATCTTTCTCAACGATAAATCCACGAATGACGCCGTCAAGCTTGGCCCAAACAACTGCGACATCTGCAATTGTTCCGTTTGTAATCCACATTTTCGCACCGTTCAGTAAGTAATGGTCGCCTTTGTCTTCAGCTTTTGTAATCATATCTCCGGGATTCGAACCATAGTCCGGTTCGGTTAATCCGAAGCATCCAATCCATTCACCGGATGTCAGTTTTGGTAAGTAGTAATTTTTTTGTTCTTCCGAACCGAAGTCCCAAATTGGATACATGGCAAGTGAACCCTGCACAGAAGCAAAAGAGCGTAATCCAGAGTCGCCACGCTCGAGTTCCTGACAGATCAAGCCGTATGCAACATAGGAAAGCCCAGGGCATCCATAGCCCTTCAATGGAGCACCAAGGACACCCATTTCACCAAGGGCAACTCTCCATTCATCGAGGAAAACGCCTTCTGCGCATGCGTGTTCGATCTTTGGAAGTACTTCCTCATCGACCCAGTCACGAACCATGTCACGAATCATGATCTCTTCTTCGGTAAGCAGGCTTTCAATGTCGTAGAAATCGATCCCTTCGTAAGGCTCCATAGTATCCTCTCATGTTACGGTTGCAGAGGGGCTTCAAGAACCTAACCCTCTCATAGTCAGACAATGAGGTTCATTTTTTGTCCAAACCCCGTAACTTCAGATACTTATTCTGGAGGTAAGGACTGTTCATGTAAATGAGTCCGATAACAACTCCAGGGACTGAAATTGTCACTGCTGCCATTACAGCAATGGACATCAAATCTAACTCGACTTCTTCAGAAAAGGTCTCGAATGAAACAATGTTTCCAAAAGAAGTGATGATAAAACCTTCTTGGTGGCCGTTTTCCCAAACGACTTCAATGGAGCGTCCCGAAACAACAGGGTCCCAAGCCACTGCATCTTGAGCTACAATTTGAGCAAAAGCCTCTGAAATTAATGGTTGCTGACGAATGGTTGAAAACGGCGCCATGTGAATTAACGTCGTTCCATCATACCCTCGAGAGACGCCGGTGAAATCACCCTCGAGCATTGAGAGTTGCATCATCGCCCGAAGAGTTGATTTGCTTGGGTCAACCATATCAAGGCGAATTGCTTGAGTTTTCAGACCGCTTGCAAAACCTACACATTCATTCAGCGTCGGGTCGGCACAATCGACGCCAACCCATGTCTCCCCAGCAGTTCCAGAGAGAAACGTCAGTTGGTGATTGGAAGAAAGTACTGCAAGACCGTCGCTGAGAGTAGTAACAACACAAACGTTTTGATTACGGTGGCATGCTATGTCACTTATTTCAGAGGAACGCGTACCTTCAATTGCCTCCATCCCCGAACCCTCTGAAAATTTCCAAACCGTTCCATCCGCAGCACCAAAGTAAGCATAATCTCCAGCTGGCCGCCATTCTACAGCAGTCATGTGTAAGCCGACGATAGAACCTGAACCGTTCACCGTTGAAATCGCATGATTTTCAGCGGTGTATCGCAGAGCAACGCCGAGTTCACCAGTTAACAATGCAGTTTCGCCCCTCGGATGCCAAGAGACATCATGTAATGCAGCATTTCGAGCGGTATTCAACTCAATATCTTGGCCTCGGTCTTCCGCATTGTTTGCGGAGAGAAGGTGCGCATAGCCATCTTCTCCAACAAGCATGACCGACAGACCATTTGGAGAAACCTTTCCAGCATTGATGCCGAGGTCAGAATCCCCGAGCGTGTCAACCAATTCAAGTTGGATGAGTGATTCTGGCTGTGCAGGGACGCTCGGCAAGAGCAGGATTGCGAGAAGAAATCCGACGAAAAGTGGCCCTCGCATGATTTGCCCAATGCCATCTACAAAAAAACCCCTCCTACGCAAGGAAGTGGTTTTCTCGTTGCTCACAACGGTGAGCCTTATGGGACAGAGGTTCCTCGCCGATGCATGGAGCGATTCGCAGTTAAGCGCGGTTTAGAGAAAAACATCGGAGGGAATGCTGGCCTTGCCCGCATAGCAACCACATATTTTGACGATATTCAGGTGAATGCAGAAGGTGTATTCACTGGTTCATTCGGAATCCTAACTCACATAACTGGGCATTTTGGTTCAGATGGTAAACTCGTCGTCGATGTCGAACAAATGAAAGGTGATGACCTCGATGGTTTCCTTTCAGCAGATGGTGGGCGAGAAAAGGCCATGGAATCACGGAAAAGATGGTCATCGTTCCTCGATGAAGCAACTGGATATTCACCAAAACAAAGAGGCGACAAAGCAAAAGAAGATGCAAAGAAGTTTTCGAAAGCAAAATCTGCCATCAAGATGGCGAACAAGATGATGGAGATGAGTAAGAGTATCGATCAAGAGACAATTGACACAGCCAATGCAATGATTGCAGAATTACAATCCATGATTGATTCCGGTAACCCTCCATCAGAAGGTAAAGTCAAGAAACTTAACGATTTAATCTAAAGAACGTGATACCATGAGCATTGATTCATCGCTCGAATCTTTTCTCGAAGATTGTCCCCGCATTCTTGAACTCAATAAACACCAACAACAACGATTAGCATTGATGGTTGGACAAGTTGAGGAGACCGTCGGAATTGGCCATCTGGTCAATTGCATAGCCGACAGCACAAGTATGGCGGGAGATGGCGTTATTCGCTGTTACGTTGGTTTTGAACCCTCAGGAAAAGCTCACATTGGCTGGAAAGTTATCTCATTGCAACTTCGTCGAATGCTCAAAGCCGATGCAAACGTCCTCATTTTCTTAGCAGATTGGCATGCTTGGGTAAATGACAAGTTTGACGGAGTTATGGAAGATATTCAAACGACTGCACGATATATGGAGGAAACATTCCGTGCTCTGCTCGGATACCCTCCGGAAGGTGATGGACCCGGGCAACTGCGTTTCGTTTGGGCATCACAGATAATGGACTCTGGTGATTATTGGGCACGAGTTCTTCGATGCTCCAAGGGTGCAACACTGCCCAAGGTGCGCAAAACCTTCACGATTATGGGTCGAGATGAGGCATCATCTGACCACGATTTGTCGAAGTTCTATTATCCGGCGATGCAAGCAAGTGACATTTTTGAGATGAACATTGATGTTGCGCTTGGTGGAATGGATCAACGCAAAGCGCACATGTTCATGCGTGATGTTGCATCTCGATGGGATTGGAACAAGCCTACATGCCTGCACACACCCATTCTTTCATCGCTCAAATCATCCGGAGTTCGAATGGAAAGTTTTGACCACAAAATGAGTAAATCCGATCCTTCAGGTGCAATTTTATTACACGATGGCCAGAAAGCCCTTCGTAAAAAAATGCAAAAGCACGCCTATCTTGACCCTGTCGACCCTCTCTCGCCCGTCTATGAGCTTGCCGAACATGTCGTCTTACCTGAATGGGGAGAGATTATTGTCACCCCCAATCCTAAATTCGGTGAACCCTCGACCTGGACGGAACTCGAAGATTTCAAAGCAGCAGTTGCAGATGGAAGACTGCACCCTCTCGACGCAAAGTTAGGTGTCGCCGATGGAATAAGCCGAGGCTTGCAAAGTATCAGCGAACATTTTGAGAAAAATCCAGAAACTCTTGATGCTGTTTCATCGCTCAGAAAGTGAAGACTCTGCATCAGGGATATACTCCAACTCTTCATGGTTGGAAAATCCCTCTTCAATACTGTGAGTTTTAAGAAAAATCATTCGTCGAGTATCTCGAATGAAATCACGATTAATCAACGGGTCAACAGCGACAACAGCATTGAGAGTAAGACAATCTCCTTTCGAATATTGCCCAACGTATTCATCAAACACAACTACTTGGATTTGTTCTGATGGGTCAGTCATACCACTCTCGAGCATCATTGGAGAGATGATATCGAGGTATTGAATATCCTCATAATAGCAGTCTTCAACGATTAAAGAAATATCATCTGGGTCCTTATGGTAGGATTGCGGTTTCTTTGATTTCATATCTTGGATGATAACATCAAGGCATCTGCGGCAATATTTGACCTTTTCACGCGGACGAGCTAATCGTTCATCTACATACCATTTTGCATCGCAATCATTGCATTGATATGCGCTCTTTTTCAGCCATCCAATCGCTGGACTTGTCGAAGTGACAATGGCGTCGAAAGCAAGGAAACGAGAACGGTCTCTCATCCGTAAATCACTGACTTCATAGGAGCGATTGTTTGGTAGATTGATGACTCGAATCACCGCTCTTGTCGACATTTTTCGATTCGCATATTGTTCGTTTAAGACTTGGTTTCCAATCTTCAGAGTCGCCTCAAAGTTTTCAGCAAGGTCAAATTGAAGGTCTTCAAAATCATCTAAATCATCCCATTCGATTTCGAATCCAAAGACGTATTCTCCTTCTCCCGGTCGAGAATCAAGGTCTTGTTTGTAGGGTTTACTTTCAAACAGAAGCCTCCAAGAAGCGAGTGTTTTTTGATCTTTAGCAGGTGGCTCGGTTGGGGATTTTCGCTTCATGGATTCTGTCTGCGAAGTGTGGCGGTTAAGAAAGGTTTTGATAAGTATGTTTTAACTTACTCCTTACATTGAAAGAATATAAAAGACGTTCTCTTTGCACTGTAAAATCCAAAAAAAGCAGTGCAAACGTTCATCAATCGCTTTTGGTTGGTAAAGTCTGTCCAATGGAGTGTCTCTACTATGGCTAACATTATTGTCCTCGTTAAACAAGTGCCCGATACCAATGCTCGAATCGCTGTCGCAGGAGACAGAGTCGACCTTTCAGCAGTAAAGAAAGTCATGAGCCCTTACGATGAATTCGCTGTTGAGACTGCACTTCAACACCGAGACTCGAGTGGCGGTGAAGTCACTGCTGTTACCGTCGGTGGGGCTGGAGCAGACAAAGTTCTCAAAGATGCGAAGGCTATTGGCGTCGATCACATTGTTCGTATCGATTGTGATGCTGAACTTGACTCGAATGCACTTCAAACTGTTCTTGCTACTGCAGTTTCGAATCTCGGAGCAGATGTCGTTTACTGTGGAAAGTCTGCTGCTGACACAGGAGCAGGGTCAACAGGGCCAGGGCTTGCTGAACGTCTTGGCTGGTCATCTGTATCAAACACGATTAGCGTTGCTTTCGGCGATCAACTTTCAGTCGTCATGCCTGCTTCGGGTGGAAATGCTCGTGTCAGCGTGCCTCTTCCCGCTGTAGTCTCATGTGACAAAGGAAACATCAAGGTTCGAAAGCCAAATGTCAAAGGAATCATGCAAGCCAAGAAAGCAAAAGTCGATGTTCACAACTTCGATATTCCTACTTCTTCAATATCCGTGGTATCTCATAGCATGCCACCTGCAAAACCTGCTGGTAAATCATACCAAGGCGGGGCTGCAGCAGCTGAAGTAGCACAACTCCTCCGTGATGAGGCAAATGTAATTTGAGGTGAAAAAAATGTCAGAAACAATAGTAATCGCTGAAATCGTCAAAGGTGCTGTACACCTTACAACATCCGAACTCATAACCGCTGCTCATGCACTTGGTTCACAACCTACAGTCATCGTCCCATGCGCTGATGCAAGTGTCGCTGATGCTGCCGCCCAATTTTCTGGTGCTGCAAAAGTTATTGCCGCAAAATCAGATGTGTTTTCAAATTATGATGCTGCAGGATGGGCTTCCGCCATAGATGCTGTTGCTCCTGCAGGAATCATCCTGACCTCTGCATCCCCTCAATCCAAAGATCTGGCCGCTCGACTTGCTGCTCGAAGAGGGATATCTGTCGTCCAAGACGTCGTTAAGATCGAAGGTGGCAACTTGACATCTCCAATTTACTCGGGCAAGGCTATGCAAACTGTCAGTCTAACTGGAGACGCCGTAGTTACTGTTCGTCCAAATGTGTTTGATTCATCCGGGAGCGGCGGCTCTGGGGATGTTTCGGTTGTCGACACGACCGGGAATGTCGCAACTGCTGTTCAAGAATTTATGGCCCGTGCATCGAGTCGCCTTGATGTAGCAGAAGCAAATATCATTGTATCCGGAGGCCGAGGTATGGGCTCTCCTGCTAACTTTTCACATCTTGAAGCCATCGCTGACACCATAGGTGCTGCTGTTGGGGCTTCCCGAGCTGCTGTCGATACATGGGAAGATATTCCGCATTCGATGCAAGTAGGTCAAACTGGAAAAACAGTCAATCCAAACCTCTACATTGCTGTGGGAATTTCAGGTGCTATTCAGCACTTGGCTGGAATGCGCTCTTCGAAATACATTGTTGCTATCAACAAAGATGCAGATGCACCGATTTTCCAACACGCAGACTACGGAATTGTGGCTACCTGGGAAGAAGCATTGCCAGTATTGCAATCTTCACTCGCATCAATGATGGCTTAATCAGGCATATTTGCCTCGACCGTATTCGCCAGAACCCGCACCTATACCGACAAACGGGTTTGTATGTTTTTCATAACCGATTGTCGTTCGTGGGCCATGACCGGGGTATACGAGAGTTTCGGGATCTAACGGCCACAAGTGTGTGTGTATTGAATTGGCTAGAACGTTAAAATCTCCACCGCTGTTTGGAATATCCGTACGGCCAACTGAGCCAGCAAAAAGCGTATCTCCAACAAACAAATGGTCTGTTCCATCATCAACAAGTAATCGCAAACAACACCCACCTAATGAATGACC
>CALCOP010000194.1 GCA_937897365.1 uncultured euryarchaeote | reverse complement strand
TGCAAGCAAGGCTACAGGTTATCCAATCGCTCGCATGGCGGCTAAAATTGCCGTTGGATATACGCTTGATGAATTGCCAAATCCAATTACAGGAGAGGGTACAACCGCTGCATTTGAGCCGACCCTTGACTACTGTGTTGTGAAAATACCTCGTTGGCCGTTCGATAAGTTCAGAACTGCTGACAGAACACTCGGGACTTCGATGAAGTCAACGGGTGAAGTCATGGCTATAGGGAGAAACTTCGAGGAAGCTTTCCTCAAAGCCTGGGCTTCGCTTGAACAAGGCTGCGCACATCCCAGACCCCTTACGCGTGCTGATGAATCTGAAGGAGAGGGAATGGCTGAACGGGCCCTAACAGCCTTGCCTGATTCTACTCTCGTCGAATGGTGTCGCGTTGCTACTGATCGTAGAATGGGTGCTCTCATCGAGGCATTTCGAAGAGGTTGGAGCGTTGAGAAAGTTCATGAAATTACACGAATTACCCGTTGGTTCCTGTATCGGTTTGAAAACATCGCACAAATGGAAAAAGAAATTACCTCGACATCGGCCCTTCCCAATGAATTGAATCGGGAGCAACTTCGTTCATGGAAGAGTCATGGATTCTCAGATGCTCATATTGCTGATGCATTGTTGAACTTCCCTTCGACGGGCCCACGTTCCTTACCTTCTGGTCGTGATGAAGATGCCGTCATGCGTCGTCGGCATTCACTTGGACTCCACCCACGTTTCCGTATGGTCGATTCCTGTGCAGCAGAATTCGCAGCAAAGACTCCGTATTATTACTCGACTTACGAATTGGATGATGCCAAAGGTATCGACCTTCTCCCGAATCTTGAGACTCGCACCAAAGAGCGTTTGGTTACCGTAGGAAGCGGACCAATTCGAATCGGCCAAGGTATCGAATTTGATTATGGATGTGTCCATGCAGTCAAGGCAATACGTGAGGCAGGGAAAGATGCGATTATCATCAACAATAACCCAGAGACCGTTTCGACAGACTTCGATACCTCTGATCGTTTGTATTTCGACCCGCTCACGCTTGAGTATGTCACTGAAATCCTCTTGCGAGAACAGGCCCATGGTATCCTGCTACAGTTTGGAGGTCAGACCGCGATTAACTTGGCATTGCCATTGGAAGAACGTCTACCACTTCTGGAGCACCTTGGCCTTGATATGTCGATACGAGGGACTTCATGCGATGCTGTCGATGAAGCAAGCGACAGAGAACGATTTGAGGCGTTTGCCAAACGAGTGGGGTTACGCATGCCGAATGGAACCACTGGGACAAGTGCTGAGGACGTTCGTGCAGCGGCACTGGATATCGGATTCCCAGTTTTGATTCGCCCATCGTATGTACTCGGCGGACGAGGGATGGAGATTCTTTCCAATGAGCAGCAATTGGAAGCATACCTCAAAGAGGCATACTTAGCACCAGACAAACCTCTTCTCATTGATGACTATCTTGGGCATGCTACAGAAATTGATGTTGACGCAGCATGCGATGGTGAGGAGGTTTTGGTCGGTGCAATCATGGAACATCTTGAGGAAGCAGGTATTCATTCAGGTGATTCGACGTGCTTTATTCCTGCACAGAACATCTCTGAGAACATGCTTGAAAAGATTGCAGAACAGACAAAAATCATTGGAATTGGTCTGAAGATTAAGGGGTGCTATAACATTCAATTTGCACTTCAAGGAGATGATTTGTATGTTCTTGAAGTCAATCCTCGCTCATCACGAACAGTGCCATTTGTAGCAAAGGCAACCGGATTGCCAATGGCACGAATCGCAGCGAACATTACCATTGGTATTCCACTTTCACAGCAGGAGATTCCTCGTAGAACTTCAGGCCAAGTATGCGTTAAGGCTCCTGTCTTCCCGTTCATCAAATTACGTGGACTTGATCCTGCTCCTGGCCCTGAAATGAAATCAACCGGCGAAGTCTATGGTTCGGACGTTTCAGCAGACCGTGCCTATCTGAAGGCCAGGTTAGCAACCGAAGTACCTGTGGCAACCTCAGGAGGTGCTTACTTGACGGTGCGAAATGAAGACAAGAAAGCGCTCATACCTATTGCTCAAGATCTTGTTGACCTTGGATTCACCCTTTATGCAACACCTGGAACATACGATGCTTTGCGGGATGCAGGGGTGCCAGTAACTGTCGCTTATCGAATTGCTGAGAAGAATCACCCTGATGCATTGGATTTGATGAGGCAAGGTGAAGTTTCGTTCATCGTTAACGTTCCAACAGTTTCAGGTGGTGCAGTTCGTGATGGAAACATGATGCGAAGGCTGGCCGTTGAAATGAACATCCCCTTCGTCACAACTCTTCGTGGTGCAAAGATGGAAGTTGCTGCAAGTAAGGCGCGAACCAGTGGTTCGCTTGAACCTCGAAGGTTAACTGTGCATTACTGATTAACAAGCAGTATATGCTTCAATGATATACTTGGTAAGTGGACTTGTCCACGCCAAATCACTGATTCCTTCTTCACCTTCAAGGTCAAAGATTCGAACAACATCACGAACTCTCACATTTCCATCGGAAGAGCGTGCTAAGATTGTGGCTGGCTTGATTTTTTTACCTGTGCCGTGAGGGTCATAAACGGTGTCAAGAGCTTCTTTGAGGAACCAGTCTGCTTTTCCACCTGCTTCTCCATCGTATTTCTTGACGACTTTCTTTGCACCAAACATTCCGCTGGATTTTTTCTTTTGAGTTCCAGCTGCAGCCTTGGTTGCTGCTGATTTTGTTGAACTTGCAGAACTCTTCGCCTTCCCAGCCTTTTCTTTCTCTTTCTTTGGTGAACTTGCGACTGAACGCCCTTTGAATTCCTCTTCAAGTTCAGCACGAATTTCTTTTTCGATTTCACTGCGGATGCTCTTTTCAAGTTTGGAACGTAGTTTATCCTCGATTGCAGCGGGGTCGCCATTTGCGAGTTTGTTCAACGCATCGTCGCGCTCATCCTGCATGGCTTGCATGACATTGATGTAATGCGCAGCAACTTGTATGAGTGAGGTTTCCATCGATGCTTCAAGTTGCATTGAGACGACCTCGCTTGAGGAGTCTCGCCACTTTCTCCATTGGAGCATGGTATTGGCGTGAATATCGGAACCGCACTTCGGACAGAAACTACGCTTAGGTGGCTTGAGTACGGGAATTGCACGCATTGAATCGGGGTCAATTCCTTCGTGTTCCCCACTTGCAACATCGTGAATGTGCGTCGATGCTTCCATACCGTTATCCATCGCTTCACGGAAGAGTCCTTCTTTGAGATCTAATTTGCCTGCTTGAATCAAATCCCAGCCATTTGTTCCTCGGACTACAGCACGAACAGCTGCATTCGCTGCTGGTGAATTGCCCCATTTGTGGTTTGAAAATACCGCACTCGCAGAAGTATCGTTTACTTCCATTGCAAATGCATCAGACAGGTCGACGTCTTCGCCTTCAGCAGGAGCAGCGATACCCAAAACAATTGGGTTTGCACCATCTTCGATTTTGGCAATCATGTCGAATTTTTCAGCCATTGAGAGATCATCACGAATGCGGATGACCTCCTTTAATTGATTCAAGTCGTGTCCAGTTGCCGTAATTGGCCCTTGTCCAGTCAAATCATGGCCACATGAGAGACAGAACTTGGCAGCGGCTTCGACCCCTGCTTCACAAGTC
>CALCOP010000193.1 GCA_937897365.1 uncultured euryarchaeote | reverse complement strand
AGGTGCTTCCCCTCCGTGGGAATCTGTGCGACTCATCGGTCATCGTGGTTCCGGAAAAACTTCGCGACCGGTATTCAAATAGCCATCACTCGACATGTCGAAGGGTCTGTGCTTCTGCGATGTATTTTGGACGATAAATCGGAAGACCTTTTCCGTCACGATACACCGCTCTTTCATCTACGATTTGTGCACCAATTCCAGCAACCCGAGCCCACCCGAAAAACGTAGTGTAATATGTCGGGTCAGTCATGCCGGCATGATGCAAAAGAGCACCACTCGCAATATCGACATTTGCGTGTGGATTGCTTATCTTAGGATTCTCTGATAAGACACGAGGGGCAACTTCCCTGAGTGTCGTGATGATCTTGAAGTTTTCATCTTCTGGACAGATTTTGTCTCCAAGATTAAATTGAACGGTAGCACGTGGGTCTTCGGAACGAAGAACAGCATGACCAAATCCGAAAATTGGGCGGCTTGCTGCCAGTTCTGCTCGAACGAATGCTTCAACCTCAGCAGGGTCGCTTGTACCCACTTTGAGAACAAATTCCAAGCATGACTGATTGGCACGTCCATGCAAAGGCCCAGACAACGCATTCATGGCACCAGCCATAGCGGAATAGACTGTTGCTTTACTTGATGCAATGGCCTTTCCGGTGAATGTGGAAAGATTTCCACCACCATGATCCATATGGAGGACGAGGTAAGTGGATATGATTTGCTTCATTTTTTCGGTTTCTGCATTGTGCAAATCAAGACAATGGATAAAACGCTCAACCATCGAAAGGGAGGTGTCATCTGCAGGTATGTTTTCCTCTCGACCTTCTCGAATTCTGAAAAGAAGCCCCATCAAACGTGGCATTCTGGCAATGAGATTGAGTGCGTCTTCCTTCCAGTTATTTGTTGTCTCCATCATGCCAAGACTATGGATGCCCACACTTAGCCAATCCATGGGGTGGCCAAACTTTGGAAGGGATTTGAAAACCGATTCAAGGTCACCAGGAATTGCTGCACGTGATGCGAGTTCTTGACGGATTTCTGCTGATTGTTGAGCGTTTGGCAATTCTTTGTTGAACAAGAGATACACGATGTCTTCTGGTTCGAAGGCAGCTAATTCTGCAATAGGATAACCGCAGTAATGAACACCTTCGGAAGGTGTGACAAATGATGTGCGACAGGTTCCAACAGGTATCCCGCGAAGACCAGTGTTGAGGTGCTTTTCAGTGACCTCAAAAAGCACCTTGTCACTCGTCATAGAATCCCCGCCGATTTCTCCCACATACATCTTTCGTATAAAGTCGGCTCTTCGCCAATCAACTGGTTTGACTCAGTTCTCACTTTCGCAAGATGAGCTCGTTTCTAACTGCGGTTCCACGCAGGCCATGAACGAAATCCTTTGGTCGACTCACGGTCAGCAAATACTTGGATTCGAATTGTCTCTCCGTCGATAAGAATTGCATCGTCACTGGTCAACCCCGGGCATTCTTCCTTGACCTTCTTCCAAGCACGTTCGGTAGCTAAATTTTCACCCCACCACGGGAATGCTGCACACTGTTGCGGGCGGATTGAATAGATCGAGCACTGCTTATGTTCATTGAGATAAATGCAAACATCATCAACTTGCCGACTTTTCAACACATATCGTCCGTCAAGGGTCTGGCGACAATCTCTTTCAAGCCAATCTTCGACATTCATTTCGTTGCTTTGAGCAATTCTTTCAGCATCCCGTGGTGAGAGATAAACAATTCCTCCAGGTTCGTCACAACACCTCCCACAGCCTTCTTGGCAAGAAAAACCTACGCCGTTCTTCCACCATGGACCTCTCATTCTTCTTCCCCAGCAATAAGTGTTGTAACCTGTTTGATTCGACCGAGCCGAATTAAACGAGTGACTTCTTCATCATCGAGCAGATCCAACATATCGACGGTTCTTGCATCAATATTCCATTCACCATCAGGTTCGTGACTTTCAAGTGATTTTTCAGCAGATTTCGATTTGCTTCGTCCAACTTTACGACTTGATTTACTTGGTTCTTCGTCGAGTTCCATTTCAGGCCATGGTTCACGACCCGGGTCAAATTCGGTGAGGCTCTGCTCCATTGACTTTAATTCATCAGCAATTGAAATCAATTCATCCATCGATGCATCCGGAGTTCGTTCATGCATGCTGAGCAATTTGTTTTCGATGTTTGCAAGTTGCAGTGAACTTTTCCGAAGCTCGTTTTCAAATGCATTGATTTGGTTATCAAACGCTTCATCAAGTTCAGTAAGAACATCTGCAGCACGTCCGTAATCACGTTCCTCGATCGTACCCTTTCGAGTGATGAGATGCTCGTCCCGTTCATGCAATGCAAGAACAGAGGGTGCGGCAGGGGCAGTATCTTCAAGCGCTAATTTGAGATGTGCTGCATGCCGTGCATCTGCCTGAAGTTTCATCGTTTCGACATCAAATTCAGGAGGCTCGTAATTATCATCGCCAATTTCAGGAAGTTCAGAATACAAATCGATGCCACCATGAACGGTGTCGCTGTATACGGTGTCGACCGCAGTTGAGATTAATCGAGTAGCGATATCTTCGACTTTTTCGCGAACGATTGGAAGTTCATCATGTGCCTCTGATAATTGGTTCGAGAGGAGTGAATGAATGTCTTTTCCGTCAAGAATTTCTTGACCGGAGTCAATGGCAAGGGCGACTAAATCGAAATTTGCTTTTGTCGAACGCCAGCCAATTTCATCTTGAAGAACGATATTTTTCAATTGAGCATCGTCAAACATGAAGCCCTTCTTGTGAGCTAAGCTTCTTGCATAAAGCATCATACTTGCTACTTTAGGCGAACCCAAGTGAACTGCAGCAGCATGACGTACTAATTCCCACAACCGTGAAGTAGGCCATGTTTCGGGTTCGGATTGTGATGAAAGAAGAACATGAACTCCCATGTTGAGTGCATAGTCGAGCATCGTTCCAATTTCGTGTGCCAAATCAGCGTTATCTGCACATTCGTGAATATCATCAATAGCTAATAATCGAGCATTTACGAGCGTATCTTGCCATCCGATGGGCAGTTGGCTCATTCCGGAGAAATCAGTTGCAGAGAGTAAGTAAACACCGCCTTCTTGACGACGCAGGATGGCTTGAGAAATTGCGTGAAGTAGATGGGACCTGCCTGTTTCAGAAGGGCCTATGAAGAGCATTGGATTGAGTTGTCCTCCCGGAGAATCAATGATAGCTTCCGCTGCTTGCGTAGCACGAATATTTTCCTCAGTGGTAAACCACTGCTTGAAACTCATACGGATGTCAGAGCGTAAGCGAACAGGCCATTGAGCATGAAGCGGGAGAACGGTTTCATGGTGGTAAGGTGAAATTCTCTCCACAGGGGCAATGTCGGGCGGTAGTGCGTGCGTTTCTCTCCCTCTTTGTTCATCAAGTATACGTTCCCATACTGGCCTGCCGTCTTCTTCAAGACCCAAAAATGCGGTTTCTTCTGTCTCGACTACTTCTTCAATCTGTTCATAAGTGCGTTGTCGCAAAGAGCGAATACGACGTGCAGCGATATCTGAAAGTGAGTCTCCGTTCGACTGTAAGTCGAGTGAGGGGACTCTGTGCCTGCTTTCTTTACCCAACACTTTGTCTGCAACCAGATCAAATGTTGGTCTTTCGGCCACTCCAGTTCTTTGTAACAGTGTAAACGGTCGCTGGTCTTGAACACGCTTTCCAAGTAAGCGATTCATTTTGGATTTTGAACGAGGTTCTTCATTTGCAGAAGTTGCAACTCGCTCAATACCAGTTCCAGTTTGGTTGAGACGTTGTTTCGCTAATTCAAGAGCGAGGGCGAGTTTTTCCTTTCGTGAACTCATTTTTTATCCCCCTCCAACTCTTTTTTCAACCTTTCACGGTCTTCGATTTCCCAAATACTGAGTTTTTCTTCGATGGAAGGTTGCGACTGTACCCTTGATGCTGATTCGCGAGTCACAGTTTTCGATTCAGATGATTTCTCTGCACCGGGACGGGCGCTGAGCGGTGTGAGATTTGTCTCTGTATGAACTGGTCGTCTTCCTTTTACGGATTCAATTGAGACTTTTTTCGAAGCTAAGTTTTGCGGTTGTAGATCTTGAATGTCTTTGAATTGAATTGTAGAGTTGTTCAATGATGAATCGCTTTGAGGTGACGAAAGAGTACGCATATTTTCCAACGCTTGGTCCTGGCGCAGAGCATATGATTCAAGCGAATTGGAAAAGGTGGCTCTTGGAGCGTTGCGTACGGTTTCAATCTCGAGTAATTCCTTCACCTCAACTGCATGACTCGCAGCAGCCTGAATCGCTTGTTGATTGTGAATGGTTTTTCGCCCACTTGACTTTTTCTTTCTTCTTCGAATGCGCTGAGCTGGTCGTGGGGCACTTGGTTTCTTAGGAGTCTGCAATGGTCTATTTACTGATGCTTCATTTGACTCAATTTCGATATTTTCTTGTTTCTTAGCTGGAATCTGAACCTCTGATACGTCGTTTTCTGGTTCTGTATTGTGTTCGTTTTCCAATGGTTCTTCCTGTTTTACCTCATTGACCGGTTCGGAAGGCAACTCCGTTGGTAGAGCAACCTCGTTATCGTCTGAAACAACTTCATCCGTTTGAATTTGGTTTGGTTCATTCCACTCACGAGCAACTGTTTCCAGCGTCTCTGTAGCAGCAACAATCTCATCTGAATCTGGAGATTCGACTCCTCCTTCCATCGTTCCAAAGACAGTGGCTTGAGACGACATGTTTTCGTGGTTTTGAATCGAAATTGCTTGCTGTAGTTGTTGTTCAATCCATTTCGCTTCCTCTTCACTGGGTGGTGCACAGAGCGGATGATCAAGTATCAAGTCTGGCTCTAAGTTCCAATGCTCAAGAATGGATGGTTCCAAAATTGACATGTATCTTGACACGTGTTCTCTGGTTGTTAGAGGGAATGCATTGAAGTCACCAGTAGCAAGGAAAAGGTGGTCTTCGAGTCGCACTCCATCAACGATGTCACGAAGGAAGTTCACCACCTTGTCATCACCGTGAAGACTTGCCAAATATTCGATTCCTTCAAGGACGACAACAGCACGTAAATTCTCCCATAGGAACGAATCGATACGTCGACGAATCGTCTCTAATGCAGGGTTTGTTGAACGGGCATCACCGTTTTGAGACAACCATGAACTTGATGCGATTGGGATGTTATGCTGGACATTCAGAGCTTCTATGTCGTGTCGTGCGAGTACAAATAACGGTCGCCCATGAACCGCTAAGTGCCCAGCAAGGTCAAACATTGGTGCAGGATTTTGCGAGTCAAAGAAGTACGCATCGCCAGGTCTCAACATCTTCTCAAGGCCGCCGTGACGTTGCAGAA
>CALCOP010000192.1 GCA_937897365.1 uncultured euryarchaeote | reverse complement strand
CTGGTGATGCCTCTCCTGAAGACCATGACGGAGACGGCTGCCGAGACGCTACTGAAGACTTGGACGACGATAATGACTGGGTTCCTGATTCTCAAGATTCTTGCCCAAGAGGTATTCATACCTGGCCACAAGATTTAGCTCCACTTGGTTTTTCAGACTACGATGGAGATGGTTGCTTAGACCAATACCACCCTCCATCTGATTTTGAAGAAGATTTGGACGACGATAACGATGGAGTTTTGGACCTCAGCGATTCTTGCGCAATGGGCGACCTTGGTTGGATTTCAACTAAGTCAAACGACAATGATGGGGATGGCTGTAAGGACGATTCAGAAGATAACGATGATGATAACGACGGCATGGTCGACAACGAAGATGCTTGCCCTCAAGGCGATACTGGTTGGACTCCAAGTAACGAAACAGATTACGATTCTGATGGCTGTCAAGACTTGCTCGAGGACACTGATGACGATAATGATGGGGTCTTTGACCCCAGTGACTTGTGTCCGAAGGGACTACTTGGTTGGACTTCAGTAGAAGGCACAGATTATGACTCAGATGGTTGTAATGATGATGCTACTGACCCGGTCGAGGATCCCGATGATGACAACGATGGAGTTCTTGATGAACTTGATCTGTGTCCAAAGGGTCAATTGTTCTGGATATCTTCGTTGTCCTCTGATTACGACCAAGATGGATGTTATGATGGAACTGAAGATTTAGATGACGATAACGACCTTGTTATTGATTCGCAAGATGGTTGTCCAAAGGGTGTTGTGAACTGGACATCTGATAATTCAACAGATTACGATCTTGATGGCTGCAATGATTCAACAGAAGATTTGGATGATGACGGTGATGGAGTCGTTGACCTGGACGATAATTGTCAGAAAGGAGAACTTGGATGGCTTTCAACGACCGCAACAGACCATGATCTGGACGGTTGTAGAGATTCGACCGAGGACAATGATGACGATAACGACGGTCTATCGGATGTCATCGATAAATGTCCATTGGGCCGTTCAAATTGGGATTCATCCCTCTACGACCATGATTCAGATGGATGTCGAGACTCAATTGAAGATGAGGATAATGATAACGATGGAGTCTTGAACAGTGTTGACAGTTGCATTGCAGGTAGCCTAAATTGGATTTCAAGCACGTCTACTGACCACGATTTAGATGGATGTTTGGACAGTGCTGAAGATCTCGATGATGACGGCGATGGAGTTCTTGATACAGAGGATACATGTCCACGTGGTGAAACATCTTGGACTTCATCAGAGCCGGATGATTACGACAGCGATGGGTGTAAAGATTCAAGCGAAGATACCGACGATGACAACGATTCTGTTCTTGACACCAGTGACTCTTGCAATGGTATGAAACTCAAGTGGATCTCATCACCCGCAACCGATTACGATGGTGACGGATGTTACGATGAATCTTCAGAAGACAAAGATGACGATAATGATGGTATTTTGGATACATCTGATAACTGCCCTCAGGGAATACTTGCATGGATTTCAGATTCAGTAAATGATTACGATACTGATGGTTGCCTTGATTCAACAGAAGACCTTGATGATGATGGTGATTCAGTGCCCGATACCTTTGACACATGTCCTGTTGGAGAAACGAACTGGGAGTCTTCACTATCGTCTGATTCGGACCTCGATGGATGTCGTGATGAAACTGAAGATTTGGATTACTACGTCGCATCTGGCTCTGACCAAGACCCCTGTGAAAACAGTTTAGCTCCTGATTGTGCAGATAGCCCTAACTACAACTCTGACATTATCACCCAGGAGTCTTCTGATGAGCAGGTCCGGCAATTGGTATTGACAACACTTGCTATTGCAATCGTACCTACAGTCATCGGAATACTGCTGCTTGCTTATCGAATGAAGTGGTAGAACCAGTGATACTGACACCTTCAAAGAGGTTGATGTATTCCTCGTTGCATGGCGAAGTTACTGATTTTGGCTGCATCCACCGGCAAGAACCTGAAATTGGCGATGGAACTGAAAGCCGCAGCAGAGATACACGGCCATGAGGTTGATGTCATGGATTTGTGTGCACTGGATTTACCGATGTATACACCCGAATCAGAAAAACAGCATTTGAATCACGAAGATATTCAATCCTCAATGAAGCGGATTCTGCATTGCGATGGAATGATTGTTTGTGCGCCTGAGTATAACGGTTCACACCCTCCCGTGTTGAGTAACTTCATCGCTTGGGTCTCTGTTCAATCCTCGAATTTCCGACTTCTGTTCAATAAACGGAGTGTAGGTTTAGCATCGGCAAGTGGTGGTGGTGGCAATCACGTGATAATGAGTATGCGGATGCAGTTCTCGTTTCTTGGTTCAAATGTACTCGGTCGTTCAATCGTTGTGAATAAAAGCAAGTCATTAAATCCTGACGCAGTTGAAGATATGATTACTGGTGTGCTGAGATGAATGTCGCTCGAACTCTTAAGATGACTGCTCCCACACATACCGTCCTCGAGGGTGGAGGTTTCCCAGTACGCAGACCTACTGCAATGGGTCGTTTAATGAGTCCATTTCTGCTCCTTGATGAAATGGGTCCCGTTCACTGGGATCCGGGGCAAGCTATCGGCGCCCCTGCGCATCCTCATCGCGGATTTGAAACGGTGACTTACATGATTCAGGGTGCCATGAAGCACGAAGACAGCGCTGGTAACAAAGGTGACCTCAATTCCGGTGATGTCCAATGGATGACTGCAGGTCGCGGTATCATCCATTCAGAACTCCCGCAGGATGATTTTCTACAACAGGGTGGGGTAAGCCATGGTTTTCAGATTTGGGTTAACCTTCCCGCAAAAGATAAGATGATGCCACCACGCTACCAAGACATTCCTGCAACAGACATTCCAAAAGCCACTTCAGAAGATGGGAAAGTCTGGGCTAATGTAATCGCCGGTTCGACGCTCGGCGTTCAAGCAGTAATTGACACCGTAATCCCAATCACCTACATCCATATGAAAATACAGCAGGGAGGCTCCCATCAACAAAGCATTGAACAGGGATTGAATGGCATGGTTTACGTATTCGGTGGCACGGTATATGTCGATGGAAAACCAATACGTGATGGACAACTCGGCATTCTTAATGACGGGGATGTCGTTACCTTCGAAACACGTAAGGATGACGCCGAATTTTTGATTCTTGCCGGCCCTGAATTAAACGAACCTATCGCTCGTTATGGCCCATTTGTGATGAATACTCGCGAAGAGATTCAACAAGCCCTCTTTGACTATCAAAATGGTACCCTCGCATGAAAGTTTTCTCAAAATCGAGATTATGAGTTATCAATTTTGATTTTTCAGTGTTCGTAAACGCCGTACCGCGCTTATGTAATTGTGTGCTCGTGATAGTGGATACCTCTCGAGCATTTCTGCTAATTTCCCAGTTTTTCTAAAACGCAGTTGGCGGTTTACAATAAAAATTCAAGTTGGTGCTCGTGCCGGGATTCGAACCCGGGTCGGCGGGATGAAAACCCACTATGATGGACCTGGCTACACCACACGAGCGACAGCCGTTCCACCGACCACCCCTTGATAATGATTCGCTCTCGCTTTAACGATTGGATGCTTGCTCATTCACTGGTTTTAGGTTCAGTTCCATCGGCTTCAAGTTCGATATTCGACCACCATCTCCAAGCGAACCATGCTGGAATTGTGGCCAGTATCATGACGATTGCAAGTAAAATTTCATTTTCAAGGAACCAGTTGAGGGCGTCAATTGCTGCATTTCCATAAATGCCAATAAGCACTGCTTCAAGGCCAAAACGGAGTCCTCTACCAAACAGACCTGCAAGAAGAAATGGCTTCTTTTCCATTTCACCCATTCCTGCAACCCAACCAAATACCTTGTATGGAATCGGTGAAAATGCCGCAATAAAAATGCCAAATGTCCCATATTTGAGTGTCAAAGCTTCAATTTTATCCAAGTGTGCCTGTTTTGAAAATCGTGAAACAAATGTCCTTCCCCATCGCTTTCCGATCCAGTAACCGACGAGTGAACCCCCGACCGAACTTATCGTGACTGTTACCCAGAGCCATATGACAAGCGGGACATTTCCAATGGTGTCAGCGAGCATTGGAATATAGAGTAAATCGGGTGGTATTGGCTGAATAATGGATTCAGTAAACGAGAGAACAGCAAGACTCGCGGGCCCGAAAATCTCGAAAAAGTCGAGTATAGTTTCCTTCCACGACATGAATGTTGCTCCAATGTCCCTCGCTTGAAGGTGTGGGTGTGCGGTGAGTTCAAAGAGTGCTTTCTTCAGTCAAGGAATTGATGCGAGTTCTTGATACCGCTGCATTGCTTCACTGGCCAGTCAGTGAACTTACGGGCAACATTTGTGCCACAAGTCAGCAAGCAGAGTTGGAACGAGTTAGCCCACAACGCTGGATGCTGGTCCAAGCCATTGACATTGAGTGGCGAGATGTGAATGAGCAGTGGCTCGATAAAGCACGAGAATGTGCTGCACGAAGCGGTGACCTTCCTCGACTTTCCGATGTTGACCTCGATGTTTTAGCACTTGCACTCAGCCTTGATTTAGAATTAGTAACGGACGATTATCGATTACAAAATACCATGAATGCTGCCGGAAAAGTCTCACAATCAGTTGGTACTGCTGGAGCTCAACATGTATGGAAATGGGAATTACGATGCACGGGATGCCGTATTTCACTGGATGTTGCGGAAGATGTCTCTCGTTCGAGAAAGGGAGACGTAGGAGAATGTGAGCGGTGTGGTTCACCTTTAGTGTTGAAGAAAAAACGCTGAATCACTCTTCAGAACTTGAGTCCATGCTTTCAAGTGCTGAAATTTTCTTTTCAAGTTCTTCAACTCCCATCCCAGAGGGGTCAAGCCCTACATCTCGTGCCCGCTGGGCGAGTTGTTGTGATGGAGTTCGTCCATCAGCCTCAAGATCGATAATCGTCCGGGATGTGTCATTCAAGCCTTTCTGAAATTCGCCTTTTGAACGGCCTAACGCATTTGCCATCTTTGGCAAGCGTTCCGCTCCGAATAATATGAAAAATAATCCAATAAGAATCGTCAGTTCAAGTGGTCCTAAACCGCCAATCATGCCCCTTCCTCAGTCCGTGGAGTTGGGATACAGTGTTGAAGGCTTCGGCTAAACAGGATGTATTTGTTTCATTATCCACCAGATACTGGAGGTAGCAAAGCCAATTCATCTCCGTTTTCTAACTTGGTATCCAACTCGCAGTGAATACCGTTGCGGGCGACAATAAGACCCTTTTCAATCCAGTCTTCAATCTTTAAAATATGTAAAACCTGAGTCACAGTTTGATTATTTTCCACAGTGATTTGCTCTCGTTTCCAATTGACAATTTCGGCCAGTGGTCCAAACGCAAGAAGCGTGACTTCCATGACTCCCCCATCGTTCATAGTGATGCTTTGAAGCGGTAGTTTATCAACGCACTCGCTTGTCCTCAATGTATGGGACCTGTGATGAAAGCAACCCGTTTGTGGAAAATCTACCCCTCAGGTGAATCTACGATTCAGGCGGTTAAGGGCGTAAATGTTGAGATTGAGGCAGGTGAAATGGTTGCAATCATGGGGCCATCTGGTTGTGGAAAAACCACTCTCCTCAATGTTCTCTCGGGGATTGATGAACCACATTCGGGAGAAGTGATTGTCAAAGGCCAACCACTTTTTGGAATTTCGGACGATGCACGAACTCGGATGCGCGCAGAGTATCTCGGTTTCATTTTCCAAGATTTTAATCTCCTTCCCGTTCTTTCGGCCGTAGAAAACGTCGAATTGCCGATGCTCCTCCTTGGTCACTCGGCATCAGATTCACGCTCCAGTGCCCTTGAAGCACTCGCTTCCGTCGGACTTGGTGACCGTGCTGAACATCGTCCTGCAGAATTATCTGGAGGTCAACAACAACGCGTAGCAGTGGCACGTGCACTGGTGCACAACCCTGCAGTCATCCTGTGTGATGAGCCGACAGGAAATCTTGACTCAGCAACATCTCTTGAAGTGCTTGAACTTCTTCTTCACCTCAATAAAGAGCGGAATACAACGTTCCTCATCGTCACTCACGACCCAGTGATTGCGGAAAATTGTACCCGCACTCTCCAGATGTCGGATGGCATCATTATCAATGACAAGAAGGTTACAGAGGAGGAGTGAATCTGCTTCTTCCGTTGATTCTTCTAAGTCTTGCTGTGGCCTTTTTGTGCGCAGTATCTACTTTTGGAATTGGTCGTTGGAAGGAACGAAGTCTCGGCAAAACCACTTTACTCATTCTTGTCCCTATCGTTGATGCTTGCATCGCGTACTTGTTCCTTGATTGGTGTTCTGTAACAGGAATTACGCTGTGGGCAGGTGCCTTTTCGTTTGGCCTCATCAGCCATATACTCATCCAGCCAGTCTTGATTCCACAACGCTTGGTTGTATGGCGCCTTGCTACACAAAACATACTTCGAAGACGTCGACAAGCAGCCTTGCTCATGGCTGGTTTGATTGTTGCATCTGCTATCATTACTTCTTCGATGGTAGTAGGTGATTCATTGGATGCAACCGTTCGTTATGAGGTCGAAGGTTCATGGGGTGAAACCGACATCACCATTTCAGGTTTTGATCTTGCAGTTGGAGAGCGTGTCGTTGTTTCAGAGGAACTTGCAAACAACATGTGGAATGGCATTCAGCAACATTCAGATTTATCAAAAACGATTATTGGCCAGCAACAGGGTTTGGTCACTTCAGCGAGTATTTCCGTTGATGATGCATCATTAACGGGTATAACTTGGATGGCGATGGACAGAACGATTGATGCCGAGGAGGTATGGCCCGAATTAGGCACGACTTCGCAAGGAATTCGCTATGCAGACGTGTATGAAGCGAATGTCTTCTCTGCTCAAACATATGTCGCGGTCAATCAGGTTTTAGCAGATGAATTGAGTATCTCAGTTGGTGACGAGCTCGAGGTTGGTTGGTATGTCACTCAGGACAGTGCAAGGAAACGAGTTGAGGCAACGATGAAAGTTCTCAATATCGTGGCAAACAGTGGTCAAGGTGCAGCAGCTGGTACGCAATCTTCTGCAATGTTTACTGATTTGTCAACCGCTCAATCGCTTCAACAACTTGACGGAAAAATCAATTCCATCTATTATGCAGTTGATGACAGGTATGATTCTGCTGGTAAGATTGAACCAATTTTGGATGAGGTTGAAGTTTTACTCGACCAATTCATTGAAGCGAAGGATGTTGGTTTAGAGATTACTTTGGATGAAGACACCGAGTCTATGACACTGACTTCAACGAAAGGATTGGGTCGCATATCTGGTGAAATCGTCCGTGGCTTACGTGGAAATCTCAGCAGTTTTGCTGCAGATTCTACAATGATGGAAATACTTCAAGTCCCCATAATTGAATTGACAGAAAAAGATCAGCAAATCTTGACACTTGCTGATTCTGAGATTTCCCAACTTCACTCTGGATTACGTGGATTATGGCATTTTTCACCGAGTGGTGCTGGATACCAAATTGACGGAACTGGAGATGCTTGGGTATGGCGAGTTGATGAAGGGGAAATCACTCACGATTTTACACTTGATTCATCCGGCGAGTATGGCTTGATTGCGAGTGATAAAGGGCTGGTCATTGGTTATGAAAGGGAGGTTGATTCCGAAAGTTGGGCCAGTTATGAAAGCGAAGGTGAAATGGTATCTGTGGCTAACAGCGATGACGGATGGTGGGCGCTTGAACAGGTGGAAGATACGTTCAGGCTACATTCCTTCTCACTTGATTTGCAAGAACACACAGTGACAAACCTTTCACTTTCTCTTCCGTCTACAATTCTTTCAACACAATTGTATTATGAGGTCGACCTTTTTTTACAAGTTGACGGACTTCTCTCCACGAATCGCTATCAATCATCCGTGACGAATATTTCCTTTTCTGCATTCGATTCATCTACCCAGTGGCCCACACAAGATTCTGAATCATCGACTGCTCTACTTCATTCCTCATGCGATGGCATCGCCTCAATCACCATTCGTGAGTCGAACCATTGGTGTACATTCCCCAATGGCTTGCTCCAGTGGAACTCTTCAACGAACGTCATTGAATCGCTTCGTATTCCCATTGTTTCGGCAACTGGTGGCCTCGGTGTACTACCGCAACTCTTCCTTGCATTTGGTGGTGAACAATCCCCTGCGCTCGTAGAACAAGGTGAGGTTCTGTTCAGTCAAAGACTCAGTGAACTGAATCTTTCAGCCTCAACAAGTGAGGTTTGGGTGAAGGGGCTTATCCCCTATGCTTTCGGTGATAATACTGCGTATCGACTTGATTTTAACGGAACCTACAGCGATTTAGAAGGAATGGAGACTCTTTCACAATTAGATTCAGTCATTCTTGGTCTGATCTCACTCGACGATGGCGAGGTTTTGGCTTCAGCAGGTGAAGATGAACGTTCAATGATCATTCTTTCAGTTCCTGGACAGTGGGGTGAGAATATATCCGTTCCACTGATGGATTGGCTTGACAAGAACTCAAACTCATCCGATGCAGATTTAGAGGTTCGTGCGGTAAAAGTTGAGGCAGCAGCTTTGGCTGCAGAATCATCCGGTGTTCTTGCGGCCATGTTTTTGGTCTTTGGAACATTTACCATTGCTGCCGGAGTTTTGCTGGTTCTCACGATTGTAATGATGTTGGCTGAGGCAAGGCGCTCTGAGCTCGGTACGATGCGTGCACTTGGTGTCCGTCAATCTGATGTTCGTGCTCTTGCTGTTCAAGAAGGAATGATTCTTTCGAGCATAGCAAGTCTCATGGGGGCTTTAATCGGTATCGTTCTTGCATGGTTCATCAGCATAGGATTTGACAACATGTTTTCATCTGTTGGCTCGAATCAGTTTACCTTTGAATGGGAATGGAATTCATTATTTTCAGGAGCCGTTTGGGGATTCCTTCTCGCCGTCTTCACATTATGGTTGTCTGCTTTTTGGACATCAAAATTGAATATCATTCATGCATTGAAAGGCGGTCGTATTGTTCGTTTTGAAGGCGTACCATGGTTCCTTCTGCTGTTCCAAATCCTTG
>CALCOP010000191.1 GCA_937897365.1 uncultured euryarchaeote | reverse complement strand
CGTGTTACCGTAGAGCAAGAGGTTCGAAATCGGCGACCATACGAGGTCAGCACCAACTGTTGCCATCTTATCAAACTGTGATCGGTCAAGGGCTGTGCAGTGAATCGCTACGGTCTCATCCATGATGAGTCCCTTATCCCACAGAGCATCAAACTCACTCTTGCTGCTGGAATCCACTCCTTCAGCAAGATGAACAAACCAAGCATTCAATGTTCCAGATTGGTTTTGCGAAATAAGGTGTCCACCGGTATAATCGTCATCGGCTGCACCGCAGACAGCACATGTAGAGATGCCATCTTGACCGAAATTGTAGAGTTCAATGTTTCGTGATAGCATGCTGTCCCATGCTTGCGTACTTGAGCCAGGCGAGCCTTGAACAGCAGTAACGCCGCCTGAAACAGCTTGCACTTCGGCGTATTTCATCTGTTCACTTGCCATATCCCATTGGCTGTAGGATTGGATATGTGTTTTCATCCAAGTGATACTTGGTCCGTAATCCCAGTTATTGCCCCATTGATACCGGTTGGTGTATCCACCTTCATCTGAACGTTGTTGTTCGTTCAAATGGACATTAAAGTCCCACAATGGGATGTGGTTGTAGTGCATATGATTGTGCAGGTCGATCAAACCGGGATAAATCGTGCCATTTGTTTCAATGACGGGAACGTTGGTTAAATCAGCGGTTAAAGGGACAGAGGAACTGGAAGACCAAACAGCGTCAATTTTACCGTCACGGACCAAGACATTTCCTTGGTTCAAAACACTGTTTTCTGATTCCATTGTTACGACTCGACCTTTGAGAAGGAAAGCATCCGAACTGGTTTCAGAGACTTTGAAACATTTGACGATGTTGAGTGCTACCGTAGAAGCAGGGTCGTCAGGGCCAAAGCCAGGAGTTGGGGTAACCTCGATTAAACTCCCTGATGAATCTTCGACGATTGAATTGCCCCAAAAGGCAAATTGTTCAGGAATCGTCATTGTATCAGCAACGGTGTTTGATGTGTCAGTGACAGATACAGTCTCACCATCGAAAAAGTCGAGGTAAATATCTGAATCTGCACTGAAGACTACAATTCGACCGTCTGCATCAATTGTTGTGTTCCATGCTAACTGACATGGAGGGCTACCTGATGTGGCGCTTAATTTCCAATCTGAAACATCGACAGGCGTCGTTCCTGTGTTCCACAATTCGATGAACTGATCAGAATTTTTACCATACTCTCCATCGTTGTTCCAGTCGACGGCATCGTAGATATTGCTATCAGTTTCATTTGATACAAGATTACTTGGACTGATGAACACTTCAGAAATGACGATATCGGAATCTCGAGCACTGGCTTTGGAAGTTTCAGTGGGTTCATAGGGTGCAGAAATCGATGGAGTGAGAGGCGCCAAAAAGAGAATCAGCACAAGAACGGTTGCCAAACGGGCGAGTCGCATGGTTTGCCGTTTCACCGTGAGCACATGAACTCGTCGCTTCGGCGGTTACCAACGAACATGTTGAAGTAGCGCCGATTTACCAGAACAAATATGCCATCTGTAGAGATTCGTGAGCCTGAATTTGCCAATATCATCGACAACAACTCGATTGTTTTGCTCGACTTTTGGGCTGAGTGGTGTGGACCTTGCAAAGCATATGGTCCAGTTTATGAACGGGTTTCCGAAGAATTCCCAGATGTTATCTTTGGAAAAATCGACACTGAGGCTGAACCTCAACTTGCTCAGTCGTTCAATATCCGTTCAATTCCAACAACAATTGTATTCAAAGAAGGCATCGGCGTTTTCATGCAGCCCGGTGCACTTCCTGAAGATGCGCTAAGAGATTTGGTGGGGAAAATCAAGGAACTGGATATGGATGAAGTTCGAGCTGAAATTGAAAACCGAAACGCATCTCAAGATGAATAAGGATTTTTATTTAGAAACCAAACAGCCGGTGTGTTCAAAAAACAGACCCTACCAGCCCTGTATATGAACTTCCGTCCGTGGCTCATATTGTTTGTCTTGATGACGGCGAGTTTGTCGGGCTGTTTCGGCGAGCCAAACGCTGAGGAAGCTGAAGAATCTTCGCTCTACGACGTTTATCCTGAACCCGACCAGCGTAGCGATATACAATACGATGATTCTGATATTTATTCACGAGTCACTGTGAATGGAAGTTATGCAATTGATGCGGTTCAATCTGTCTTTGTTCCCGTTCCAACCATCACCGCTGCTGATGGCGGTTCTGGAGTCACCGGTAATGCACAAGTCCACCTCGGACTTTGGCTGCCCGTGATTGAAGGGTGTGATTGGACTTCTGCTAATCTTTCTGCTGAATGCCAAGTACCTGTGATTGCTGAAGTCGGACCTTACTACAACGATGGCGATGTAGACGCACTTACCCCCGCTGACCGTCTCGGCAAATTTTTAATCGAAAATTATGTACCACATGGCTACGGTGTTGCCCAAGTGTCAGTCTTTGGTACTGGAGAATCAAACCATTGCATGGACCTCATGGGAACAGATGAGCAACGCGGCATTGATGCAGCAGTTACTTGGCTTGGAACACAACCATGGTCGAACGGAAAAGTTGGAATGATTGGGAAATCCTATGACGGTTCTACTCCATGGCAAGCCGCAACATTCGGTAACCCCCACCTTGCAACAATCGTTCCGATGTCTGGACTCATTGGCGTGCATGAACTCATGTGGAGAAATGGAAGCATGGAAGCCCGAGGTGCAATCATGCACAACGGTGTTTACGGTTCATTCGGAATTGATGGTGACGCTGAAGACCCTCAAAATTTCTGTGAAGGCTATGTTCAGGGCTATGTAAACGGTCCCACCGCTTACCTTTCAGGGGGTATGGTCGAATATGCTGGTAACACCTACTGGACGGAACGTTCATTCTTAGGTCGCGTCATCGAAAATTACAACGGTTCAGTCTACATTATCCAAGGAATGCAAGATTGGAACGTTGATCCACACATGGCCTTCCCTACCCACCAAATTATGGAAGCCGCTGGTATTGAAACCAAAACGCTCGCAGGGCAATGGGCTCACGATTATCCTGA
>CALCOP010000190.1 GCA_937897365.1 uncultured euryarchaeote | reverse complement strand
TCGACCATCACTTCATCGTGTTCATCGATGAAGTTAATTGCACCATCACCTGGAGCGAATGCAGTGAGTTTATTTCCGTTTTTAATGAGTGAAATCTTCACCGCCTTACGGATGCCGGAGTTCGGTTGTTTCGCCTCGATGCCGACTTTTTCAATGACGATTCCCTTGGCTTGCGTAGAGCCCGCAAGAGGGTCGTGCTTTGCCCGAGATTTGAGCATACGCTTCTTGTATCGTCGGTCAGACCAACGAAACTTTTGACGGTCTTTTGCCATTTTAGCACCTGCGAAGAGTCCTCTACCCATCATAATCACCGCATTGAAGCACTCTGCCGACTTGAATCCCCTATTTAAAACGACCCTCAAAGCCTGCGTAGATGGGTCAAACAAATAGTTCTAAATCAAGGGAAAATCTATCGGACTGAAGTTAGAAAAAAACAGCGTATTTGAGATAATTTAGGACTGTGTCTTAAACAAGGTTCAAGCGATGAGTTCATTTCGCGAGAACATGGCCTTTCGCGACCACCTTGGTGCTGCCACCGAAGAATCAAACTCTGTGAGCCTTATTCATGGTATGTGGGAACATTCTCGAGCAAGTCACCACGATCTGACATTGTTCACCAACATTCCGGAGAGTCCCGGCCACCGAGCAGCAATTAACATTTTGACACGTGATCGATTGTGTGAGGCAATTGGAATTACACCCGAAGAATACATCGACACATTGGGTTGGGCAATGAACAATCCAAGTGAACCCGTTATTGTCGATGCATCCGAAGCTGAATGTTTTGAAAACTTACAGCAAAATGTGGACATCACTCAACTTCCTATTCCACACCACTGGCCTCAAGACCGGGGGCGATATTCTTCAGCAAGTGTAATTATCGCAGAAGATAACGGCATTCGAAACATGTCGTTTCACCGACAGTTCGTTCGAGATTCAAATCATCTCGTTGTACGATTAGTGCCTCGACACTTGCGAACTCTGACCATGAATGCTCGGAAAGAAGGCAGAGAGGTTGACATCGCAATTGTCAACGCTCCAGACCCAGTCGTTTTGCTGGCAGCCGCTATGTCGTTTGACGATAATATCGACGAGTTGACAATCGCTGCTGCACTTCATGAGAAATTGTATGGCAAACCTTTGCGACTTACTCGAATGCCGAATGGCGTTCTTGCACCTGCAGATGCAGAATATGTGTTGTGGGGTAGAATCACCAATGAAGACGATGATGAAGGACCTTATGTCGACATTACTGGAACGGTCGACGATGTTCGTCAAGAGCCTGTTATTGAAATCGACGGGGTTATCCACCGTGACAATCCAATTTTCCATGCACTGATACCTGGTGAGGCTGAACACAAGACACTCATGGGACTTCCACGTGCACCGACGATTAAATCCGCAGTCAGCGAAGTGTGCGAATGTCTTGACGTACACATGACTGAAGGAGGGTGTGGATGGTTGGCAGCGGTGATTAAAATCAGGAAAAAGAGTGCCGAAGATCCCATGCTTGCAATCGAAGCCGCTCTTGCTGGACATCGAAGCATGAAAA
>CALCOP010000189.1 GCA_937897365.1 uncultured euryarchaeote | reverse complement strand
TAAGAAAACCGGAGGCTGGAACTCTTTGTCGAGTTCCAGTCTCCACCCTTTTTTTTACATATCTTGCACTTTACTTTTTACACCGTATGAATAGCATTATTTAGCGCAGTACTTAGCAACAAGTGAGGAAGCGACATGCAACCGGATCCTGACCGCCCCACAAACGTGCAAGATAGCGTTGTAAGCGGCGACATGCATACCGGTAATGTCATTCATAATCACTATCACCTCCCTCCTACTCCTCAAGTGGCTCCACCACCTCAAACAATCATCATTCAGCAACCGCCACCTCAGCAGCAGATGCCTTTCCCAGGTGCGGCAATGCCTCCTATGATTCCTTTCAAGAAAGTGTATGGTACCGACTGGATAATTTTTGGATCTTTATCGATTCTCTTTTCTTTCTTTCCAGGATTGAACGCATGTTGTGGTTTTGTAAGTGTTGTTGGCATTCTCTCAATGCTGCCCAATCTTAATCTTCGACGAATGCAGCCAAATCATCCTGATGCAGGTAAAGTGGTTCCTGCGATTGTCTTGAACAGTATCGCCCTGTTTTTGATATTCTTTTCGTGGCTTCTTTACAGTTCATGATTTGATATCATTCACTGTATGAATTCAAATGAGTCGTTCATTGTCCTGCAATGAATGCATCAAATCGGTCCTTCATGGAGCGCCTGAATGTCAGAAGACGCAATTGTGGTGCATCGGCATTGACAGTAATACTCGCTCCTCTGTTGAAGTGAACTTCATCCCAACCATCTGGAACCACATAGCCTCTATGCATGTCAGATGTAATGGTCGTAGGTTCATCTGTCCAGTCCATCCATGACCATGGCATCCCTTCTCTTTCTGCGGGTGGAATATCGCGTGCTAAAACAAAATAGTGAGATGATTTTTGCTCGTTTTTAACTCGCTTGAACAACACTTCAAGATCATCTTTTCCAGCAGCATTTGCAAGCCAAGCTCCTTGTCCTAGCCATGTTGAAAACAACAATCCGCTGCTCTGTTGGCGGCATTTGTTTTGGCCTCGACGCAAGTGGTACTTGCTTGGTGCATACTGATGCGTGTTTGCAATGAGCAAATCGTTCATCGCAGGGTCAGTTGTAAATCGGTTACCAGATGTCGTATCTATGATTGCCTGGAGCCTTGGCAATTCATTGACAATCGCCTTTCCGTTGAGAGCCGTCTCTAAATCTTGCGCAAAGGTTTCAAGATTTGAGTCCATATAAAATCCAAAACTACCGTTCTCATCATCAGTACGTGGATGAGAATTAATACCCATCACTGGAGTTGCTGCATCGATGTTATGTGAGATGCTGGTTAACGTTCCATCACCACCAAGGACAAGAACCAAATCACGACCGATAAAATCCGCACGGCGAACTTGTTCTCTTGCGCGAACATCAATGCGTAAACCACCTCGACGTTGGCTTGCTTCTTCCAGTGCTTTGGTCACTGAATCGAGGCTGAGGTCATGAACGGCTTCGAAGTTTTTCTTGTAGACCAGCAAAATGTCAGTCATAAAACCCCTCCTTGGTTCTTCCAAGTGTTCCTCCCTCTTCAACACCACTATACACCTCTCCACCAGAAGAAGCATTGATATGAGAGCGTGTTGTCATTTTTCCCATGCAACCCAACCCTTGGGACGATGGCGAGTATACACCGAACCAGGTATCGAATCAAGAAAGTGCCGTTGCCGGAGATTTCAACTCAGGCGATGTCAACCATAATCAATCGGAACAGTCGTCACCTTATCAGTCTCAACAGCCCCCGCCGTCTCAAGTTCTTGTCGGTTTTCCTCAGCAAATGAATATGCCAATGGGGCAACAAGTCGTGTTTTTGCAGCCGAAGCCTTCGTCTCCGAAAGTTATTGGAATCGTGTTGGTTATTGTTGGAGCACTTTCGAGTCTCGGCCTTTTGACCCTTCTTGACCCGGTTGACCCCGTAACGTATGAAAAAATCCCTCTCACTGCGCTCACGGCAATGACTCTAAACACACTTGCCACTACAGGCGGATATATTCTTGCAGGAGTATGGATGACGCAATACAAGAAGAATGGTATCTATCTTGCTTTGGCCGTCACACTCGTATCGTACATTCTCGGACTTGCAGGTGTTGCTTTAGGAGGTCCAAATGGCGGTCTTGATGTCTTCTTTGAAGATGATGCAGTGCTTGGTATTACAGCCTTCGTCGACGGCATTTGCTCAGTCATATGCGGTCTAATTATCGCAATCCCACTTCTCTCAGGTGGCAATAATGGGCTTGAATAATTCAGTTTGCTAAAACCTCAACTGTAAACAACTGCCTTTGGCTTGTTCATGGTATGGGGAAGTTACTCACCGGCCAAGCAGCAACGTATGTCGAAGAATTATGGATTAATACCAACGAGCGATATGAGATACGCTGTATCACAAATGACGTACAACGTGTGGTGAAGGAAAGCGGTATTGTTGACGGTATTGTACTCGTCAATCCGATGCATATCACCGCATCATGCTATGTGAACGATCTTGAGTATGGTCTGCATCATGATATCATGAAATGGCTTGAAAAAGTTGCTCCTTTTTATGGCCGGGATGGTAAAGAAGGTGAGGAATACCACCATCACAGAACTGGTGAAGATAACGGAGATGCGCATTTGAAGCGCCAATTACTTGGTCAACAAGTCACCATGGCAGTCCGAGATGGAAGTCTTCATCTGGGGACTTGGGAGCAAATACACTATGCAGAATTTGATGGGTGCAGAGACAAAAGAATACTCGTCAAAGTGATAGGAATACTTCATTCCTAAAGGGCGTATTCTGAGTTTTAAGGTTCCCAAGTGTTTTACACCCTCTTGATTTGGTAGAGTTATGTCACTCGAAGGAGTTAATCTCAACAGGGGCTTTTTTCATTTTACGACACCATACAGTTGGTTGGGTTGGATTGTTTGGATTCTTGGCCTGATGCTGGTCGTCGTCGGACTGATAACGTTCATGGAGGGTGGAGGACTTTTTTGTGCCCTTGGATTTTTGATCATAGCTGCTCTTTCACCTGCATCTCTTCAAACGGATTTGCATAATGTTCGAAAGAATGCACCACAGCCTGATGATTTAGAAACAGAAGCCCTCAAGAATGGATACGAACTTGAATCATGGTTTTTTGGACGCTCTTCATACAGTCCAACCAATGACCCGAATGATTGGATTCTTCCTGCTCCTGGCCCTTCGACATGGAATAAAGATGACCGATATGCTGCTGATGGAGATGGGACTCCACTTGCGGAGCATCCAACCAAAGTGGGAACTCCAATTCCGGCTACTTTTGCTACTTTTGGCCTCAGCATGGTGTTGTTCATTCTCTTCCTCTCCATCTCATTAGGAATGCTTGTCCTTGATGAGAAAGCAATGGTTGACAGTGGGGAAATGCTGGCTGAAGATGCTGCAATGAAATACACGCCCATTATCATGAGCGTTATTGGTTTGATCTGGCTCTTACTCGGATTCTTCCAGCATAAGAGGCAACAGCAAATGATTGACACACCGACCTCATTGGTTCGTTCAGTTCCTGTGGGTTCAGCAGAACTCGTTGGTCAGGTTCGTCCAGCTCCAGAACAATGGATCAATGTTGTTGTCGATGGAAATCCTAACCGAGTTATTCCAGGCTGTGTTGATTTCAGATGGGAATATGAAGTCTATGTGTGCCGTGAAGTGACCTCTACTGACTCGGAAGGAAACACAACGACACGAGAAGAATGTAATTGGCAATCAGTGCGCTCAGACAGGGGCTATGTTCCTTTCATGCTTCATGATGGAACCGGAGGAATACGTGTAGAATCTGGTAGTTTCAAGAAAAAAGACCTTGGAAACTATGTCAAGAGGTGGACTTCAAGTCATGCAGACACACTTCGCGACCACTTCCAAACCGAATTTGCTGCTCGATTATTCCGTAATGGTGATGTTCGTAAGCACCGTTGGACCGCATATGCTCTTCGAATTGGAAACCCAGTGTATCTTCTGGGAATGGTCAAACCTCGGTCAAATGAAGAAATGGCTCGGGAAAATCTTGATGGCACAGTTGGCCACACCGCAATCTCAGTTCATGGTGAAAACAGTCCTGGCATGAAAGCAAACATCCAGCGAGGCACTGAACTTGCGAATCTCGGAAAAATACGTTCTTCGGCAGAGTTGTTGATTATGCCCATTGTTTGTATACTGTGTGGCATAAGTATGTTCGCTCTCATTTGATTTTTCCATAGAGTTCAAGTCCTTTGTTGCCAACCGAACTTCATGGATGGCAACGAGCCAGATGTTGACGGCAGGTTTTTCATCGCCACTCTCCCTTATACTCAGAACATGCAAATTGGTTGGTTTTTCGGTGCATTGCTCTACATTTATGGATTTTTCATGAGTCCTTTTTGGGCGATTACCGGTCTTGTTTTACTGTTTTACACAACTCCGCACCCCTTTGCCCAAGAACTTGCTCAATACAAAGAAAAGGTCACAAATGTGAAATTTCTTGAAGCCTATGCCGAAGAACGAGGTTTCACATCTGATGAATACTGGATGAAAGAGAGTTTGGATACTTCTGAGGCGCCAGCAGGAAGCTGGAATTTTCCGGCTCCTAGTCCACAAGTGTGGAATAACGAAACTCCCTATGCAGGGGACCATGAAGACTCACTGCTTCTGGAGCATCCGTTTATGATTGACGTTCCAAAGCCCCCTCTTCTTACGCTAAGAGCAGTATATTTCACGCTCGGTCTCTTCATGCTCCAGTATTGGGGTGTAATCACTGCCTTGAAAGATAATCTGGATACTTTCGGTTTCTTCTTTGGTTTTCTTCTTGACGATAATTCCAACACTGGTTTACTCATCGTTGTTCTCTCAGTTATTGCTATTGGTTACACGGTCTTGTATCTCTTGATTCTGTTGTATGGATGGATGAAGAAATTGATTGATAACATCAACATGATTGATCTGCCAACTACGCTGGTTACAGATGTTGTCAAGGGTGAGGTTGAACTGATTGGACAGGTCCGACCCGGTCCACAAAAAGCGGTGAAAATCTATGTTGATGATGATCCAGAAATGGCTTGCTCTAACCTTGTTTGCTTTGAATGGGTCCGTGAAGATTTTTCAGCTCAAGTCGATGCGCAAGGTCGGTCTACGGACACTTTTTTCCAAATCCAGATGCAATCACTCAATCGTATGCTCAAATCCTTCGCCGATTGGCTGTTTGTGAGAGAGCCTTTGCATTCAGAAGAATCGGCTCGACAACGTGGTGGTATTCCATTTATTTTGCATGATGGCAGTGGAGGAATACATGTTGACCCCTCAATGTTCAGTAAAATTCGTTATCAAGACCCTCTGAAAGTTTGGAATGTTGGAAACACACGCTGGACTCTTTACGGTCTTCGATTGGGTGACCCGATATACATACGTGGTGAGTTGACAGCACGCACGAAAAAGGAATTAGCTGATGAGAATCTGGTTGATGCTCCAAAGAATGCTATTACGAAGATTCACGGCAAGAACAAATCGGCTGAGCATGAGTATGTGCTTGCTCAAGGTTCAGAATACAGCATCTTGTCATACACCTATTCAGTATTCGAGACGTTTTACCTTCCGATGTTTTACCTGCTCGCATTTTTGATAATGGTAATAGCATGAAGTTATCAGCCAAATCGCTTTGGTCGTAACATGGCAGAAGATGTAGTCATAGTTGGCGGAGCAAGAACACCGTTTTGTGAATGGGTTGGCGGAAAGCGAGGTGACGGTAAACAAGGTGGACTGTTGAAGTCAATGAGCGCTCAAGACCTCGGTGGCCTTGCGATTCAGGGGGCTCTCGAAAAGACGGGAACTGACCCTGCATCAGTCGATCATGTCGTCATGGGGTATGCTTTGCAAACCTGCTCTCAATCAATTTACGGCTCACGCCATGCAGGATTAAAGGGCGGTATTCCACAAGAAGTTCCAATGCTCACACTCTCACGAATCTGTGGTTCGGGAGTTCAATCGATTGTTACTGGCGCTCAGATGATTATGCTTGGAGAAGCCTCAACAGTTGTCTCGGGTGGAATGGAGAATCTTAGCCAAGCCCCTCACGTGATGCGTGGAGGCCGTGAAGGTTGGAAACTTGGACGCTCCCCGAAAGTCGAAGATTACATGATGACGAATCTTCAAGATACGACTTGTGGATTATTCATGGCTCAAACCTCGGATGAGATCTGTAATCGGAAAGGCGTTACTCGTGAGGAAATAGATGCTTACGCTGCTCGTTCTCATGCCTTAACGACTTCTTCTATAGAAAATGATGTCTTCGAGCAAGAAATCATCCCAGTTACCATCAAAAGTCGACGTGGTGAAACTGTTATCACACACAAGGATGAAGATCACGTCGTCAAAAACACCACTGCTGAATCACTCGCTAAACTACCAACCGCCTTTGGACCTGATTCGTTTGTTACGGCAGGCAATGCATCGGGTGTCGTCGATGGGGCTGCAGCAGTTGTGATTAAATCCGCATCACAAGCATCAGCAGATGGTGATGAACCTCTTGCACGAATTGTCTCATGGGGTATTGTCGGTCTTGAACCAGCAATCATGGCATATGGGCCGGTTCCTTCATCTCGCAAGGCTCTTGAAAAGGCAGGACTAACGGTTGAAGACATTGACCGTTGGGAAATCAATGAAGCATTTGCTGGACAGGCAGTTGCTTGTATTAAAGACCTTGAAATCGACGTTGAGAAAGTCAATGTTAACGGCGGTGCAGTTGGACTTGGGCATCCATTGGCGGCAACGGGGACCCGACTTGTTTTGACACTCGCTTACGAATTAAAGCGATGTGGCGGAAAATATGGTGTCGCTACAGCCTGTATCGGCGGCGGTCAAGGCATCGCCATGGTCATCGAATCTCTTTGATTTGAGCCATTAGTAAAATTGCGACCTTCGAAAACACGCCTATATAACCGATTCAACATCCTTCGTGGAATATGGACACAATTGCAGTTGCAACTTTTTGGATTTCGTCGGTACTTATTCTTCCCTTTTGGAGCCTCATGTGGTTTATGCCAAAGCATGAGATTACGAAGAAATATGTTGGCGACATTCGCTGGTCTATCTTCCCCCTTCTCATCCCTTACACAATCCTTGCTGTTCCCAACGCACCAGACATCCTCCTAACTTTCCTCACGCAGATGCCAACCCCTGAATTGGTTGTTGAACTGTTTGAAGATGAAACTGCTATTGCTCTTGCATGGTTACACATGCTCGCATTCGACCTCTTTGTTGGGCGATATGTATGGTTGAGAATGCTTGCAGCTGACCGCCCAATGTATGTCTCAACACCGATTCTTGTTGTCTGCACCATGATGTCCCCTCTTGGTTTCCTTCTTGGGCTGTTGGCTACATGGCAACAACGTGACCTCGGTGACATCAATTTTGAAGACCACTCTGCGTCTTCTGCCGAAGTTTGAGAGGATGTTTCAAGTCTCTGCGCTGGCTGCGGTAACCATGGCTGCAAAGCACAACTTAGATTGTAGTCACATCCCATTCGACATGCCTGAGCGGAAATCTACTCTCCATCAAAATTGGATAAACTTAACTTTCATGCATTGGAAAATTGACCCCAAAGCATTGCAGCCCTATATCCCTGAAGGCCTTGAAATCGACCTCTTCAACGGCGATGCTTACATCGGAGCTATTCCTTTCACCATGGAAAAGGTTCGTCCGCGAGGACTTCCTTGGTTACCATTTATCTCGACTTTCGGTGAGTTTAACATTCGTGCCTATGTGACAAAAGACGGTATCCCTGGCGTCTTGTTCCTTACACTCGATGCTCAAAGCAGAGTAACATGCTTTCATGCTCCACGCTCCTATGGTTTACCCTATCGATACGCAAAATGTAATGTTCACGTTGAAAGTGAAGATCACTATACCTGGACTTCACGACGCAAAGATGGAGGCCTATCCATGATTGGAACTACAAAGAAAGCCGGACCTGTTGAGCGTGCTTCCCAAGGCTCTCTGGAGTATTTTTTGTTCGAACGCTATAGTTTGTACACCTGGCATAAAGGAAAACTTATGCGGGCCTATACGCATCATTTGCCATGGCAATATTGCGTAGCTGAAGTCGAAGTTGAAAGCAATACGCTCCTGGATTCATTCGACCTCGGGGTTCAAGATTCATTACGGCCCGAACATATTCATATGAGTTCAGGTGTCAATGTTCAAACGTGGAGTATTGGACCTGTTGAGGTGATTTAATGACGCAAAGAGACACTTTACTCATGGATGGAGATTGTGGCCTATGTACGCACACAGCAGTTTTCCTTAATCCTCGTTTAAAGCGTCAGAATTCGGTTCGATTTTTGGCTATTGAAAGTGATGAAGGTCAAGCTCTCATTACCACGTTCCCAGAAAAGTTCCAATCTGCAGATTCTGTTTATTTGATTCGTAACGGTAAACCATACATGCGTTCAGCGGCCGGAATACGATTCCTTCTTTACATGAAGTGGTATTATTCAATGTGGTTCCCTTTAGCGTGGATTATCCCCTTGCCGTTACGTGATTTTGCTTATCGTATCGTGGCGCGATACCGTCATAAGGTATTCAATAAGCCCGCAACCTGTATTTTTCCTGGATTAAATATAGACTGAAACCTCATCACCTTCGACCGTTTGGCAATGCTATGACGCAGACATGGGTTGTGGATTCCAACTGTTTTATCCATCTGGGTTCGATGGCTCCTAACTCGTTTGTGAAGGATACAACCAAGATTCTCAAACACAATCAGCAGATGCTTTTCGTTACTCCGGGCGTCCATGATGAAATTCGAAATGTTCGCTTCCAACGATGGTCGAATAAACCGAAGGTTCTCGATGAGTTTGAATCGCTTCTCACCACTGTTGCTGTTGAAGAAGGACAAATCCGCGGGCTTGGGCAACTTATTGGAGAAAAGGCGTCTCCTCAAGATGTTGACCTGTCTTTAATGGTCTTGGCTTCGCAACTGCATCGCGAAGGTCGAGAAGTCATCCTTGTGACGGATGATTTCAAGATGACAACATCTGGTGAGAAAGCAAATCTTGGTTACTCAACTTGTCCTCCGTCAACGTTCATTCAACGCTTGGCAGCGCAAAGTTCGTCTAAATTCAAGGGGAGAATGAAAAGTCTATCCCGACGCGTAAGGGCTGCAGAGATGCGTTATGCAATCAGCAGGGTCCATCAGTACGATATTCAAGCCAAATTAACATGGATGGTTGATTCGCTTATCGAGGACCGCCCTCGTTCACAAAAGACCGCTTCACCATCTGAAGTTAATCTCAAACTTGCACTGCAACGCACACTTGCTGGTGAGACCATTAAGGGAAGTCATTTGAAAAAATTGGGACCCTTACCTGAAATCTGCAAGCCTATCCTTTCTTTGGATGAGCACTTGTCCGGTCTTACTTCAAAAAATACTTCTGAAAATCTTCGCGATGCGTATGAAGAAACGCTTCTTCTGCTGAGTGAAGTCTTAGAAGCCATAGGTTTGGATTTGGCGCCCCTTGACGAGTCTTCGGCGGAACTCGCACACGGTGCGCTAAGTGGTTATCTGTATCGAACGGAGACTGCGCTTGGCCTGATGGCGAAAATGTCTGGGAGAAGAGAAACAGCCCGACTCCATCTTTCGCGTGCACTTCAATCGGCGACGCTTATCGATGACTCCTTTGCAGAGATGCATGCTGTTTACCAGCTCGGATTATTGGCGATTGCTTCGGAGAAGTGGGATCGCTCGGCGCGATTATTTGAGACTGCAGACCGTCAAGCACAATTGATTTCGGCCTCAAGATTACCGTATTTGGTTTGTGCTGGAATCGCACGTCACCTCATGAATGATACAGAATTATCACATCAACATATTCTTCATGCAAAACAGATTCTTTCGAATGACAAGAAATCTGCATCCGACCAACTCATGAATCTCGGTGAAGCGCTCCTTGCAATTGACCAACCTGGTTTGGCACTCGAAGTTCTTGATGAGGCAATGGAGTGTGCATTACTTCACAATTCTCGTGAACAATTGGAAACGTTGTCAGAACATCTTCTCATGGCGAATGCTGCCATGACTCAAGCAGATATGGTCCATCATGAAGGGCTCCGTTCTTTATTGGATGAATTGAATCAATTATCAGGAGAAGATGCCGAAGAGTTTGCTAAGAAAATCAAAGTTATCGAGCAACGCGCTGATGAGCATAATCAACCGTTCGAGGATACTTGGAAAGATTGGCAACCCTCAAGTCAGTTAATTCCCGAGGGAGCGACACTTCGAGTCGTTCGTGCTGAAGTCGATGAGAATCAAGATACTCTGGTTGTTGTTCATCACCCTGAACTTGGTTCAATCGGCTTGTGGTTGCCTGAAGGTGATTGGAATGTCTCATCGGGTCACATGCTTTCTTTCGGAGAGACTCGAGTCAAACTCGCCCAGCCTACTATGGAACTGCAAGAGAGACACAGTATTCGAGGGATTGTTGCTATTGAAGATGCATCTCAACTGCTTTTCAGTGCCCCTGC
>CALCOP010000188.1 GCA_937897365.1 uncultured euryarchaeote | reverse complement strand
GATCTGAAGGTGACAATGAAGAATTCCCCATTGATTTTGATTCAGAACTGACCATGGGCTACTCCATTACCGACTCGTCTTCTGAATGGCGTTTGGGCTCCCCAGACTCCGTATATGCTGATGTTTCATCCAACGAGTATTTCGAGTGGGAATGTGAAGACTGCGGTTCTATCGATGGCGACTATACCGGTGCCGTAGACTACAGTTTCTCGGTCTCTGGAATTCCAACTGAAGACTTCGGGCTTGACGCAGGTGAATTTGATTTTGAAGTCACCGACACTCTTACCGATTCTGGAACCTTTGACATGGATGCAGGAGGCGAATTTCAGTTCGATAAAGGCGATTCAATGACCGTTGATCTTGGCGATGGAGACGGCCTTGCGACCCAAGTCCAATCCTGCGAAACATGCCCTCCTGGAAACCCCCTCATGTTCCTCATGATGGGTCATGTGTTGGTTGGCTCGGGAGAAGCCTTTGCTGAACAAATCGGTGAAGACCTTGGCGATGGTATCACCGAAGCCTTCGAAGACTTTTTTGGACTTTCAGATGCAAATACAGAATCAGTTGAGATATATCATTTCATGTCTGAATCGCCAACAGATACAGAAAATCATCTTGCAACTGTAAGTTTCATGCAAGGACAAGACTTGAATTGGGACAACATCCAAGTTCAAGTTTCGGTTGATGGTAGTTATTTTGCGACGTGCAGCAACCCTGGAACATACGACTCAGGAGACCGATGCAGCATCGAGTCATGGGGGGGCGAATCCTCTCTAGTGGTTGGTTCTGGATTCCATATCGTTGACAACTTTGACCTCTGTCCAGAGAACGAAACTTGTGAAGTCGGAATAACCATATCTGATATGGAGAACTATAGGACTCTGGACTATTCTAATCTTTATGTCACGGGAGGCACCCCTGCAAATTCGAATGGAACGCTTATCTCCGGCTTTACTGATTACAGCGAAAACATCACTTTGTGGTCTCAACTCCACGGTCCAGGAACTCCATTCGTTGACGATGGTGATGTGTATTTCACTTGTGATGATGCAGGCCAAATTGATTGGGATGCCGTCAACAACGGTATGAACGATTGCGCCGATGGTTCCGATGAAGCGCCAACGGACGGTTCAAGTAAGATGTTTACCTGCGAAGATGGTACAACTATTGACTGGAGCCTCCTCAACAATTACCAAGCCGATTGCTCGCAAAGCGAGGATGAAGGGGTTGCGAACCATTACACTTTCCAGATGAATCTGTTCGATTCCGACAATACTCCTCTTTCATCTGCCGAATTGACGGCATGCGAATATGGATGCGACCATGACACAGACACAACGTATTGGAGTGCAGACTCTGGAATTCCTGTCCCATCAACCTATGGTCATTACACCATGTGTATGGAATCGTCGATTTGGGAGACTGGTGCATCATCGCCAATAATTGAACGTTCGAGTTTTTGTGAAGACAATTGGGTTGGTCCAACACTAAGCTATTCCGACGCATACAGTGCACCAGATGGTGATATGATGGTTGGTTGGGATTATCAAATCTATGGCGATGACGGATATACAGATGTTACAACAACCGTGACGATTCACGATGCAAACAACAATGTTGTCTTCACGCAGTCAATCACTGAACTCGAATCGGGCTATAACAGCGATAGCGGTACAGTTTCAGTGCTTGAAGAAGGCGACTATTGTCTTACTGTTTCAATGACTGGTGATGGTGCTTCAACACCATTTGCTACGGAGGTTGACTGCACTTCAATTGTTCAGTCAACTGAGGGCCCTAGCGACCGTGTCGAAGCGGTGTTTGGTGCACTGGCTGATTCTGGATTAGAGTCCGTATTGGAAGCATTTGGTGAAAATCTTCAAGATCGTTTGGAAACCGTCCAACCGTTCGAAGAATTCCCGTATAATGACGGCATTTGGGCGCCTCTATGGAGCAACGAACACGCTGCAATGGTTGGTGTAGGAGTTTATGTCATGGATGACAATGGAGCCTACACCTTAACCGGTCCACAAACTCAAG
>CALCOP010000187.1 GCA_937897365.1 uncultured euryarchaeote | reverse complement strand
GGAGGGAGTAGGAGGATCGCTGACAGAGTTCGACTCTGAGGAAAGTCCCCTCTCCTAAGTGCAAACGGCTTACAGAAGTGAGAGAACAGAAATGGTCAGGTCAATGCTGAAGAAACGAACGATACAAGGTGTGTACAATGAAGTTGAAAAACCGAGATTGCCTTGTTGTCGATGAGACGAGCAACCCCGTTGGAGCAAGTCCAAACAGCCCTGTTGACACGGCACGTCGAGGGGCAGGTAGGATGCTAAGTTGAATGCGGTCGCCGAAAGGTAACAGAAAGGGGCTTACTCCCTACTCCCTCCACTTAATCTTCAAGCAGGACCGCTTCCAGCGGCCTCATAGAAATCGGTGAAGCCAAAGCTATCCCGTCCCCGTAATCAATCCAAGGCTCCTCGCCCCGAATTGCCGCACGCAATGAATGTTCAGCAGAGATGACTGAAGGTAGTACGAACGTACTGGTGATGAAGGCAAAGAAGATCAAAAGGCACATCACGACGAAAAAGTTCACCAATCCTGGGAAAGCAGCAAAACATCCAGCAGCGATTCCTGACATTGTAGTGGCAGTTGTCTCAAAAATTGTCTGACCAGTCTTTTCTATAGAAGTGGAGATTCCGACCGGCGTTTCCCCCTCTTCCCGAATTCTGTGCATGACATGTATTGAATCATCAACTCCGATGCCAAAGACAATTGTTCCAATCATTGCGGTGAAAATATTGACATTGACATCTCCACTCTTCATCAAAAGAGGTTGCCAAAGAATGACGACTGCGACAGGAATCATGGTATAGATTCCTAATCGTGGAGAGCGGAAAACGATTGATAGGAGAATTGTTAACACGAGCATTGTAATCAGCGTTGTTGAGGTTTGTGCATCGTGAATTCCCTCGTTGATATCAAGTGAAACAGGCAGTCCTCCGGTCAACAAAGATGTGCTTGTTTGTCCATCGACTTCAGGTTCATTTGTCAATAGAAGATCAATTTCATCTCTCAGTTCACCAGCAACGTTCAGATTCATGTAGGGTTGCGTAACATAGACAATTGCTTTTGTCCCCTGTTCATTGAGCAACATAGAGCGAACTTCATCAGACAGTGTATCAAACACGACGTTTACCATATCCTTTCGTAAACCCTGTCGGCCGTCCTCACCTGTGAGTTCAAGACCAAGCCAAACATTGCACTCTATCGGGTCGTTACTGTCCCAACAAGGGTCGTGAAGCAAATCCCACAGACTTCCTTCGTAGAGTGTCACGCCATCAGCGAGCGTGATGGTTGCAGGTATCGTTTTCAAGAAAGTGATGATGCTTGTTGTATTTGTTTCATCGACTTGGTCAATTTTCATTTCGATAGCGTCGATGGCGTCAAGAACCGGGATATCTCGAATGTTATCTGTCTTATTCTGTTGGGCTTGTAAGGTTCGTTCTTCGGCATCAAAGATAAACAGAGATGTTTGCCCCCCACTAAAGGCTCTCGAATAATTAGCGAGCATATTCAACGATTCAATTCCATCCGGTGCCTCAGAAGAACCGGTAATAGGTTCATTCATTGTGTCCCAGTTTGAGACTCCAACTCCGGTAACCAACGCCGTGGCAAGAAGGATGACGACGATTCCTACGACTGAAACAGGGAACATCGAAACATTGTTGAGAATATTCTTCAACCATCCGGGATTACTTCTCTTGTTGAATCGGAGCATCCAAGCTAAAGTTGGAACAAGGATGATACTGAAGACCAAGGTGGAAAAAATTCCTAAGCATAACGTAACACCAACTGAGCGAATTGGAGCCACCGAAACGATTTGTGGAGCGATGAGAACCGAGAAACCAACAATGGTTGTTAGAGCCGAGAGAAAAACAGCAACACCTGTTGAGCGAGTCATTTCAAGTACGCATTTTTTGTAGAGGTCAAGGTCCCACAACTCTGGGACTTCTTCAGGAGATTTTCCTTGCTTACGCCTTCGCTCATTTTCATCATGCGCACTGTCGATTTCTTTTCGACGCACTTCTTCAATTCGATTCACCATGTGCAGTGCATAATCCACTCCTAAGCCGATAAGAATCGGGAATGTTGCAATGATCATCGGTGTTAATGTGATGTCCATAAGGACAGAAGAGCCGAATGTCACTGCAAGGGCCATCACAATTGGAGTACCTGTTATGACAACGACTTTCAGTGAGCGGTGAAGAAAAGTAATGACCAGAATCGTGATGACAACTGAAATCGGTAAAATTTTGAGTAAATCATCGTAAATTGAGTCGGATATATCTTCGAGAACTTTTGTTAAACCGGTAACCGTCATGTTTGTATTTTCATCTGTACGATTATCAATCACGTCTTGGAAGTGCTGATGCAGATGGCTAAAGTCTCGGAAATTAGCGACACTTGGGTCATGATGCATCCCGATGACGATAGCAGCAGTGTCCCATATTCCGTCTCCATCGAGGTCATTGGTTTTGTTTCCATCACCATCGCTGTCAAAATTAAGATCCATGTCATTCGTATCTTTGAACAATGCATCAAAGCCACCATCTGATTCTTCGATAATTCTGTCAATGGTTTGCTGATCGGGTATTGCATATGCACCTCCACCGGGCAAAAGATCACAATCAAGGTCGAGAGGTATGCGCGTGTTGACTCCGTGAACACACAACGAACTGTTAAATCGCCCATCAGCAGAATTGATTTCTTTGATGACTTGTGCTGGAGAAATAATCCACAATACGCCATCATCTCTGCCATGGTCATCCTTGCTGTAATCGATTCCTCTGCCCGTACTTCCTGCGCCATTGGCGTTGTCATCATCGCCTTCAACCCAACTGATTTCTCGTAAGAATGCCTCATTGGTTATATTGAGTGTATTGGCTGTATCAAAGGCATTGGGTGTTCGCACGTAGATGATAGCGATATCCGTTGACCATTCAGTACGGACTTCCTTCAAGAGATCTGTTGAAGGGGCACCGTCCGGGAGGAATATCTCCACGTCGTCGTCAATTTGCTCTTGAAAGGAA
>CALCOP010000186.1 GCA_937897365.1 uncultured euryarchaeote | reverse complement strand
CCTGCAGTGCTTTTGGCGGTCCCACGTGTATGGAATAAATTCTATGACCGAGTCAACAGCCAATTCGAAGATGCAACGGGAGTCAAGAAATTCCTTATTGGAAAGGCAAAGAAATCCGCTGCAAAGCGTATTGCGAAAGCTGGTGTTGAGTGTGACGCAGTTCCTGCCTCTGGATTCTTCGACAAACTCTACGACAAGTTGGTTTGGTCCAAAGTTCGAGCACGATTCGGTGGCAACATTCGATTCTGCATGTCTGGTGCTGCTGCTCTTTCTCCAGATGTTGCTGCATTTATTCAACAAGTTGGATTCAGTTGCTATGAAGGATATGGTCTCACTGAAACCTCTCCTTTGGTTGCTGCCAATGGATGGGCTGGGCCGGGAACCTCGAAACTACGTTGCGTAGGTCGAGTTGCGAACGGCGTCAAGGTAACCATCGACACCGATGCATGGGATGACCCTGATCGAGCGGATGAAGGTGAAATTATCGTTCATGGACCAAACGTCATGAAAGGATACTGGAATAATGAAGAGGCGACCAAAGAAGTCATCATTGAACCAGGTGTCTTCAGAACTGGCGACTTGGGTAAGATGTCACCGGACGGTTTCCTCTCCATTACTGGCCGTGTAAAGAGTCAATTCAAGCTCGAAAACGGAAAGTATGTTTCACCCGCACCACTCGAAGAGAATCTCAAACTCTCTCCACTTGTAGAACAAGCTGTTCTTGACGGTCGCAACATGCTGCGAACATACCTTATCGTTCATCCAAATATGCACGCACTCAAGGCTGCAATGACGAATGCTGGCATTGACACATCCGGCAGTGACGCTGATATTTGTGCACGTGCTTCTACTCGTGAATGGATGCTTGGTGAACTCAAAGCAAACAACATGCAAGAGCCAACCTGGAAAGGATATGAACGTGCTGCAAATCTCATTCTTGATCCAGTGGAATGGACCACAGACAACGATATGCTAACTCCATCGATGAAGGTCAAATTGCGAAACTTGCTCACTCATCACGAAGAGGAAATCAAGGCTCTTTGATTTCAGCGCTTTTTCACTCTTGATGAAACAGGCTTTACTCATTGTTTGGCTTGAGATGTTGCAAGCCGGCAAAGGGATTATAATCCGTCATGCATACTTGAGTATACATGAATGATGAGTTCAATGAACAATTAATTCTATCAAAACCCTTGGCAAAGCGTTCACCTTACGGTTCTCGTTTAGTGCCGAAAATCATGCAAAAACCAATCGGAGTAGGTTTTTTTGTCGGTTTATCAATGGGGATAACGAATTCAATGATTCTTTCAATTCCACTTCTTCTTTCCGTTCCTGCTGGAATCATTTTGGGTATCTCTGTCTGCTTGATTGCTAGCCCTGGAATGCGTAATGACCTCGCTCAATTCAAACAACAACAACGTGAACAACGTAAGCGACTGCTCGCTCGTAAGGGAAGAAAAAACGCCTTCACAATGTATGAATGATGTGAAAAAAACGCACACACTCTCTCCTGTGAGGAGGCATGGTGTTTATGTGGTGTTGACGGGGGCCGTGAAATGGGGAGAACATGGCACGCCAACTCATCAACATCGAAGGAGTCGACCGAAGTTTCGGCCCCGTTGACGTTTTGCTTGACATCAACCTCTTGGTTCAAGACGGAGACCGTATTGGAATTGTCGGGCATAACGGCGCAGGGAAAACCACGCTTCTCAACACCATCAGTGAACAATCACAAGATGTGGGAGAAATTGAATACGCACCAGGAATCCGCATTGCTTATCTTACTCAGATTCGAGACATCGATTCGGATTCAACCATCGAAGAAGAATTGAGCCGTAAAGGAAGACAATTCCAAGAACTTGAAGAGGAAATTGCGGCTATTGAAGCACAAATGGCAGATCCAGCATTTTACGAAGGTGACTGGGAATCGGTCATTGAACGCTATTCGGGACTTCAACAAACACTCGGTGAAAGCGGTGGCGGAAATGTCGCCAGTATCGCCAAGGCAACCCTTGCCCGACTCGGTTTAGACAAGCATCCAATGGACATGAAAGTCAGCAAACTGTCCGGCGGAGAGAAAGCCAAACTCGCTCTTGCCCGCCAATTGGTTGGACTTGCTGGCGTTGATGTTATGTTCCTTGACGAGCCTACCAACCACTTGGATATCGAGACGACTGAATGGCTCGAAGGATTTCTCAAAGATTTCAAAGGCGCACAATTGATTGTGTCTCACGACCGTTATTTCCTCGACCAAGTGTGCACTCGAATTGTCGAAGTTGACAACCTCCGTGCTTGGCCATGGAAAGGCAATTACAGTCAATTTCTACGTCAAAAAGTCGCAACCGAAGCGGCTCTTGGCGACATGATTCATACCGTTGAGAAGAAGATTGCAGCAACCACTGGAGCGCTCAAACAAATGAAGCGAGCCAACAAATACGACAAATCAATTTCTGCCAAGCAGAAGATGATTGAACGCATGCAACAAGAACTCAAAGCACTCAAAGCACGTGTTCCGAAGAAACGAAAGCCACTGATTCTTTCATTGGAAGCAACCGATAAAGCAAGTATGGATGTCTTGCAACTCGACGGTGCAACCAAGACCTATGAGGGACTCACTCGACCGATTCTTGATAACCAGGATTTGGAAGTTCGTAAAGGCGACCGAATTGGAATTGTCGGTGGAAATGGTCAAGGTAAAACCACACTCCTCAAGCTGATTAACGGTGATGAAAAACTGACCAGCGGCAAGCGAGACCTTGCCCCTGGATGTGAGATTGGTTATTTCCATCAAGACCACGCAACCCTTGATTTCAATCTCAATCCAATCGAACAGATTCAGAAATTGCGCCCGGATTTCCAATACGGCGACATTCGAGCTGCTTTGGGTCGATTCCAATTTTCAGGCGATCAAGTGACAACAAAACTCTCCCAACTCTCCGGTGGAGAAAGAGCGAGAATTGCTCTACTCAAACTCTTGCTTGAAGAGAACAATCTGCTGTTAATGGACGAGCCAACTAACCACTTGGACATGGATTCGAAAGACACACTGGAAGAAGTACTGAAAGCCTATGAAGGCTCGTTGATTACCGTTTCTCACGACCGTTGGTTCCTCGACCAAGTGGTTAACCGAATCTGGGAATTGCAGGACGGAGTAGTTACGGTTTACTACGGCAATTATACCGATTATATCCGTGAAAAGAAGGGCCTTCCACCGCTGGCAGAAGGCGAAATCTCCGATATTTGAACAGAACTCGTGAGGGGCTGATTTGATGAACCAACAGCCTGTGGCATCGGCATGGCCGATGAAGACCCTGTGTTTGAGACGACGACCGGCCCGGTACGCGTCATCACCGCAGCATCGCTTTTCGACGGTCATGATGCGGCTATCAACGTCATGCGACGACTGATTCAATCCTCTGGTGCTGAAGTTATTCACCTGGGCCACGACCAGTCGGCAAAAGCAGTGGTTGATTGTGCAGTCCAAGAAGACGCACATGCAGTTGCTTTAACCTCATACCAGGGTGGACACGTTGAGTATTTCACATACATTCGTCAACTGCTCGATGAAGCCGGCTGCGAGCATGTTCGTATCTTTGGAGGCGGTGGAGGAACCATTACGCCTCCTGAAATAAGAACACTGCACCAATCGGGAATATCCAAGATTTACTCACCCGATGATGGACGTACAATGGGCTTGATGGGTATGATTCATCACTTGATGGGACTTGCATCAGAAGTGGATCTGATTGGAAATGAACGCCTTTCATCTTTGGATGGACCGGTAACTCCGGACGATATGGCGAAAGTTGGATTGTTAATGACGCTGTCAGAAAGTGCTGATGAGGCGACCTTCAAAGCAGCAGTGGAAAAGGCACGTTCCTCTGAAAAGGAAGTTCCAGTGATTGGTTTTACTGGAACCGGTGGTGCAGGAAAATCAAGTCTATTGGATGAATTGATGCTTCGTATTC